>NZ_JQJT01000011.1:0-277037 GCF_000745665.1 Burkholderia sp. WP42
ACGCTAGGGCCTGTTCACACTATCTGAGCCCATCTACGATGAGCGCGAAATTGATGAAGGCGAGGAACATCGTGTCCAGTTTTTCGAACCGGGAAAAGATGCGACGGAAGCCTTTGAGGCGGCGAAACAGGCGCTCAACTTCATTCCTGCGTTTATACATTTCCCGATCATATTCCCATGGCTCAAGGCGATTGCTTTTGGGCGGTACGACGGGAATGAAACCCAGGTCGAGCGCGAGTTGCCTTGTTTCGTCACCCTCATACGCCTTATCCATTATGAGGTGCAGTGGCCGATTGGTCGGTCCCAAGCTTTGCAGCAGGGCGCGCCCTTCCGGCGCGTCGCCTGCCTGGCCGGGCGACAGCGCGAACGTTATGGCTGTTCGAGCATCCGCGGCAACCATATGAATCTTGGTAGTCCATCCGCCACGGGATTTTCCAATCGACTGTGGTCCGTTTTTTTTAATGCGCCGGTACCATCAGGATGAACCTTTACCACCGTACTATCCAGCGAGACCGCTTCAACCCTGACGCGAACGATCTGCTCACGCTGCAATTCCGTAAAGACCCGATCCAGCACGCCACTTCTGGACCAGCGGTTCATTCGGGTGTAGATCGTGTGCCAGCGACCGAATCGCTTGGGCAGTCCGCGCCATTTGCAGCCGTGCTCGGCGACGTAGAGGATTGCATTCAGTACCTGCAGATTCGTCAGGCTGACATTACCGCGCTGTCGTGGCAGGCAATGCTCGATACGCTGATATTGGGCTTCGGTGATTTCCATCACCGAAGTATACGGTCAAACAAAATTAGTGTGAACAGGCCCTAGGTAAGGCCGACCCGGATTATCCTTTTTTGCTCGACGGACGTTCGGACGGCGAGTTTTTGGTACTGACTAGACGGCATCCGACATTGCGCCACGTTGTCGACCAAGCTCGCTACGGCGTATTTCAACTGGCCGTAGAACATGCACTTCTGTATGGCGACTTCGACACGCCAGACTGATGCATCGGACAACGAGAACGTCAGGGGAGGCAACGATTCGTTTCCGCGTGTTTCCCTTGTAATCGACAGTAGCGGCGGGCTCAGCAAGGTTGAGCGACACCAATCGGGTACGCGGCGACCGATGCTTCAGGCGGTTATTTCGTCAGTTTCGTTGCGTTGCTGCGGAGCCGGTGCCAAGTGAGGATGCCGTGCATTGACCCGGCGGGCGAAGCTTGCCTGCTGGACAGGAGACATCCCGATTCCCAACGCGTCGAGATAATCCGCATACCACTGCATCATCGCGCGACGTTGCCGAAGATATTTTGCGTGGTTATAGTCGCCTGCGATGCCGGCCTCAAGATGCGACAACTGCGTCTCGACGTGGTCTTTTTGCCAGCCGTGATCGCGAAGGAGGGTACTCGCCGTATGGCGGGTGCCGTGGCCGACCATACGGCCCTTGTAGCCGATTTTCGAGAATACGAGATTGATCGTGTTTTCGCTGATGACCTCGTTTTTCGTTCCGATGCCAGGAAAAAGATAACGGTGGCGCCCGGTCAGCTTCCTGAGTTCGCGCAGCGCGCTGACGAGTTGTGACGGCAGCGGCGCGACATACAGACGCCGCATCTTCATCTTTTGGGCCGATATCGTCCACAGGGCGCTGTCCAGGTCTACCTCGGTCCATTCGGCGTAGCGCACCATGCCGGGCCGGCTGGCCGTCCAGATCGTCATCCGTGCAGCGGTATAGGCGATAAGCCGACTCGTTGATTTATCTAGCGCTCGGAGGAAGTCGGGCAGTTCGGGTTCGAGAAGGTGAGGGTACGGTTTGGACTTTGGGGCCGCTTTGGCGATGGTCCTGAGTTCGGAGGCCGGATTGAATTCACAGCGTCCTTCTGCGATGGCCTGGCTGAAGATCTCGCGTAGCCAACCGCGGGCTTTCTTCGACACGTTCAGGGCATCCCGTTTCTCGAAGCGCTCCTGGACGCGGGCGCAGTCTGCGCGGGTGATGTCCTGGAGCATCATCGACCCGATCTCGGGCAGGATGTCCTTGTCAAGGTACGTGCGCATCTTGTCAAGCGTTGAGCTGGCCCGACCAGCAACCTCTTTGCGCTTGTACCATCGCTCGGCGGCCGAACGGAAAAGCTTCTCCTCAGTTTCTTTCGAGAGTTTTCTGGCGGTGCGCCGATGGTGGCCGGGGTCCGTGCCGTGAGCGAGTTGCGTCCGGGCTGTAGACGTAAGTTCACGGGCGTCCTGAAGGGAAAGCGCGGGGTAGGTGCCGAACGAGATGCGCCGCTGTTTCCCGGCGAAGCTATACCGGAAGTGCCAGCATTTGGGGCCGTCGGTGGGCACAAAGAGGAACAGGCCGCGGCCGTCCTTCATGGTGTAGTCACGGCTGGCGGGCTTAGCCAGTTGGACCTGTCGGGCAGTCAGAAGCATGGTAGTACATCCAGTCAGCTCGAACTTTCGATGTACTGTCCAGTGTACTACTTCGACACACGCTTCAGCTAAACAACGATGGACCCTAAAAAACACAAAACCCCGCTGCGATAAGGCTTTGCGGGGTTCTGCTGGACTGCTTTGTACGACTCTAAACAGCTTTATGGTGCCCAGGAGAGGACTCGAACCTCCACGATGTTGCCACCGCTAGGACCTGAACCTAGTGCGTCTACCAATTCCGCCACCTGGGCACGTTTTGCAGTAGCTGCTTGCTGCAAAGAAGCGAAATTATAGCGCCCCAATTATTCGTGTCAACACTTTTTTGCGATGCACCGTGAACGGCGCGCGGCGGCGCATGCATGCGGCATTCGGGTCATTTCGCGACACGGGCGGGTGATAGAATGACTCGCCGCCGTCACTATAGAACTGTCTGACGGACACTTCTATGTTGATGCCGTGCACCATCAGTCAACGCAACGAGAACAACCATCGACAAGCCCTTGAGCAAATACCCGTACCCCATTCCGAGCCGTGAAGAAATTCTGGGCGTGCTGCGCACGAGCGACGCGCCGCTGGCCGCCAACGACATCGCCGAGGCGCTGTCGATCAAGCGCCAGGAGCGCGAGGGGTTCTTCCGGCGTGTCGCCGCGATGGAACGCGACGGCCAGATCCGCCTCGACAAGCGCGGGCACTATCAGCTCACCCACCCATCGAACTTCGTCGCCGGCCGCGTGCAGGGGCATCGCGACGGCTACGGCTTCGTGATCCGCGACGACGGTCAGGACGACCTGTTCCTGCCCAACGGCGAAATGCAGAAGGTGATGCACAACGATCGCGTGCTCGCGCGCATCGTCGGCTACGATCGCCGTGGCCGCCCGGAAGGTCACGTCGTCGAAGTGACCGAGCGCGCGAACAAGCGCGTGATCGGCCGGCTGCTCAACGAGAACGGCGCGCTGATCGTCGCACCGGAAGACAAGCGCATCGGTCACGACATCCTGATCACGCAGAACGTGAAGAAGGCGAAGGTCGGGCAGGTGGTCGTCGTCGAGCTGACCGACTTCCCGAGCCGCCATTCGCAGCCGCTCGGCCGCGTCGTCGAAGTGCTCGGCGACATCGACGATCCGGGGATGGAAATCGAGATCGCGGTGCGCAAGTACGGCGTGCCGCACGAATTCAGCCAGCCGGCGCTCGACGAAGCCGCCGCGCTGCCCGACAAGGTACGGCCGGCCGATCTGCGCTTCCGCGTCGATTTGCGCGACGTGCCGCTCGTGACGATCGACGGCGAGGACGCGCGCGACTTCGACGATGCCGTCTACTGCGAGCCCACCAAGGTCGGCCGCGGCGACGGCTTCCGGCTGATCGTCGCGATTGCCGACGTTTCGCACTACGTGCAGCCCGGCAACGGCCTCGACGCCGACGCGCTGGAGCGCAGCACGTCGGTGTACTTCCCGCGCCGCGTGATTCCGATGCTGCCGGAGAAGCTGTCGAACGGCCTGTGCTCGCTGAATCCGCAGGTCGACCGCTGCGTGCTCGCGTGCGACATGGTGATCACCGCGCGCGGCGAGATCAAGGCGTACCAGTTCTATCCGGCCGTCATCCACTCGGCCGCGCGGCTCACGTACACCGAAGTCGCTGCCGTGCTGTCGAACACGAAGGGGCCGGAAGCCGCGCGCCGCGCGGATCTCCTGCCGCACCTGCAGGATCTGTACGGCGTGTACAAGGCGCTGTTCGCCGCGCGTCAGAAGCGCGGCGCGATCGACTTCGACACGACCGAGACGTACATCGTCTGCAATTCGCAGGGCAAGATCGAGCAGATCGTGCCGCGCCAGCGCAACGACGCGCACAAACTGATCGAGGAATGCATGCTGGCCGCGAACGTCTGCGCGGCCGATTTCCTGAAGCGCAACAAGCATGCGGGCCTGTACCGCGTCCATGCGGGCCCGACGCCCGAGAAGCTCGAGAACCTGCGCGCGTTCCTGCGCGGCATGGGCCTGACGCTCGGCGGCGGCGAGAAGCCGCACGCGAGCGACTATGCGGCGCTGATGGCGCAGATCCGCGACCGGCCCGACGCGCAGATGCTGCAGCCGATGCTGCTGCGCTCGATGCAGCAGGCCGTGTACAGCCCGGACAACATCGGCCACTTCGGTCTCGCCTATGAGGCGTACGCGCACTTCACGAGCCCGATTCGCCGCTATCCCGATCTGCTCACGCACCGCGCGATCTACGCGATCCTGTCGGGCAAGAAGTACACGCCGAAGGCGCCGGAAGGCTTCGAGCTAAACACCGCGCTGTCGCCCCGCGCGCGCGCGATGCAGCAGGCCGACGACGAAACGCGCGGCCGCTCGCGCCCGAACACGGCGATCTGGGAAGAGCTCGGTCTGCACTGCTCGGCGAACGAGCGGCGCGCCGACGAAGCGTCGCGCGACGTCGAAGCGTGGCTCAAGTGCTACTTCATGCGCGACAAGCTCGGCGAGGAGTACGGCGGGATGGTGAACGGCGTCACGTCGTTCGGCATCTTCGTGCAGCTCGACACGCTGTTCATCGAAGGGCTCGTGCACGTCACGGAGCTCGGCTCGGACTATTTCCAGTACGACGAGATCAAGAACGAACTGCGCGGCGAGCGCACGGGCATCCGCTATCGCTTGTCGGATCGCGTGCGCGTGCAGGTGAGCCGCGTCGATCTCGACGCGCGCAAGATCGACTTCCGCCTCGTGCGCGACACGCCGGTGAAGGCGCCGCGTCCGGCGCCGCAGGCGCCCGCTGCGGGCGGCAATGGCAACGCCAATGCCAACGGCAGCGATCGCGGCGGCCCGCGCTTGCGCATGCTGCCGGCCGCGGACGAAGCCGCGCCGCGCCGCAAGCAGGCGGCGAGCGCGCCGACTGCCGCGGTGAAGGAGGCACGTGCCGCGCGCGCCGCGAAGAAGAAGGGCGGTGCGGCGGCGAAGACGCCCGCCAAGAAGGCGCACCCGCGCAAGAAGTATTGAGCGTACGGGGCGGCGCCGGCGCCGCCCTCGCCGTATCGACAGACGCCGCGTTGCACCGGCCGCCGGCCGGCCACGCGGCGCTTTCCTTTTCCATGGTTGCGGCCGCGCGCGTTGCGCGGCCGCACGTTTGATCGAAGGTTGTTCCAGTCATGTCACGTCTGAAGGTTCTTTACGGTTTCCATGCGGTGACCGCACGTATGCGGCACGATGCGTCGACGGTTGCGGAGGTGTTGTACGACCAGACGCGCCGCGATCGCCGCATGCAGGAGTTCCTGCACGCCGCGAAGGAAGCGGGCGTGCGGCTGATCGCGGCCGACGAAACGCGTCTGTGGGGGCTCGCGCATACCGAGCGCCATCAAGGCGTCGTCGCGCGCGTCGAGGACGTTCCGCTCGCGCAGAACCTGTCCGAGCTGCTCGACGGCATCCAGGGCCCGGCGCTGCTGCTGGTGCTCGACGGCGTCACCGATCCGCACAACCTCGGCGCGTGCCTGCGCGTCGCCGACGCGGCGGGCGCCCATGCGGTGATCGCGCCGCGTGACCGCGCCGTCGGCCTGAACGCGACGGCCGCGAAGGTCGCGAGCGGCGCGGCCGACACCGTGCCGTACATCACCGTCACCAACCTCGCCCGCGCGCTGCGCGAGCTGAAGGACGCGGGCGTGTGGATCATCGGCACCGCCGACGAAGCGTCGGGCACGCTGTACGACACGAAGCTCGACGGCCCCGTGGCGATCGTGATGGGCGCGGAAGGCGAAGGCATGCGCCGGCTCACGCGCGACACGTGCGACGACGTGATGAGCATCCCGATGGCCGGCAGCGTCGAAAGCCTGAACGTGTCGGTCGCGAGCGGCGTATGCCTGTACGAAGCGGTACGGCAGCGGCGCGTGAAGGGCTGACGCGCCCGGCGTTGCGTATGGGCAAGCCGCTTCACCCGAACCACGCGTGCCGCGATCGCGCGCGGCGCGTGCTCGACGCACTGCGAACCAGGTTCCTGTTGCGCATCGGTGCGTCGTGCGCGATCGCCGGCATGCTGGCCGGCTGCGCGTCGCCTTCGTTGGTCGAGCGCGGCAGCTACTACGCGGACACGAGCCTGCACGCGCGCGGCGCCGATTCGCGCATCCGCTTCCTCGTGATGCATTACACCGAAAGCGACGAAGTGCGAGCGTTGCGCACGCTGACGGGCGACTCGGTCAGCGTGCACTATGTGGTGCCGCCGCAACCGCGCATCGAACGCGGTGAGCCCGTCGTGTACCAGCTCGTTCCGGAATCGAAACGCGCGTGGCATGCGGGCGTCAGCGCATGGCAGGGCACGACCGAGCTCAATGCGGTGTCGATCGGCATCGAGAACGTGAACCGCGGGCCGCTCGATCCGCAGCACCGCAGCTGGCAACCGTACACGCCGGAGCAGGTCGATGCGCTGATCCGGCTCTCGAAGGACATCGTCGCGCGCTACGGCATCCCGCCGACGCGCGTGGTCGGCCACAGCGACATCGCGCCGCAGCGCAAGATCGATCCGGGCCCGCTCTTTCCGTGGCATGCGCTCGCGCAGGCCGGCGTCGGCGCGTGGCCCGACGATGCGACCGTCGCCGCGCGGCTCGGTACGCGCGATCCGCATGCGCTCGTCGACGTGCGCGAGCTGCAGTTGAAGCTCGCGCGCTACGGTTACGACGTCCCGACCGATGGCGTGCTCGATGAGCGCTCGCGGCGCGTGTTCGCGGCGTTTCAGATGCACTTCCGGCCGTCCGACTACGACGGCAATCCGGATGCGGGCACCGACGCGATCGCGCAGGCGCTGCTCGACAAGTATTTCCCCGGCACGCCGGCTGGCGGCGACGCGACGGCACCCGGCGCACCTTGATCGCCGGCACCTCCCGCGCCGAAAAAGCGTGGGCCGTGGTCCGAGTCCGGTAAACTGGCGCCTTTTCGCCATCCCGCAGCATTTCCACCATGACTCAAGACGAACTCAAACGCCTGGTCGGCCAGGCGGCCGCCGATTATGTGATCCAGAACGTGCCCGAAGGCGCGGTGATCGGCGTCGGCACCGGCTCGACCGCCAACTGCTTCATCGATGCGCTCGCGGCCGTCAAGTCGCGCTATCGCGGCGCCGTATCGAGCTCCGTCGCGACGACCGAGCGGCTCAAATCGCACGGCATCAAGGTGTTCGATCTGAACGAGATCGACGCGCTGCAGGTGTACGTCGACGGCGCCGACGAGATCGACGCGAGCGGCGCGATGATCAAGGGCGGCGGCGGTGCGCTGACGCGCGAGAAGATCGTCGCGTCGGTGGCCGATACGTTCGTCTGCATCGCCGACGGCAGCAAGCGCGTGCCGGTGCTCGGCGCCTTCCCGCTGCCGATCGAAGTCGTGCCGATGGCGCGCACGGCGATCGGCCGGCGCGTCGCCGCGCTCGGCGGGGTGCCGGTGCTGCGCGTGACGAAGGACGGCGCGCCGTACATCACCGACAACGGCAACGAGATCATCGACGTCAAAGGGCTGCAGATCGCGGAGCCGCGCGCATTCGAGGCGAAGGTCAACGCGTGGCCGGGCGTCGTGACGGTCGGCCTGTTTGCCGAGCGCGGCGCGAATCTGTGCCTGCTCGGCACGGAAAACGGCGTTGAAACGATTATTTACCCCGCTTAATCGTTTCTGAATGAGAAGCAGTCCGTAGTTGCATCACGAGTCGTAACGGACTGCATGTTTAAATATTGTTCAATGGCCCGCCCGGCAAGCGCAGAGCGCTTCCCGGGCTTTTTTTGAGGCCTTATAAATCACTCCATATAAAAGAGGGATAACCCTGTCAGGTGTTTACCAGATAGCGAAATATCTCCGAACTCATCAACTTATAGATCATAAGAACAGTCGTAACCAGGGCCGGCGGAACTGCGGAGCAGTTATTCGCAAATAGACGCACGGGGAGGTGTCATGGAGCAGGGCAAAGACCGGTCACTGGTCGCTAAAGTGATGGATGGACTTGTCGCGGGTATCGTCGAGGACAAGTACGGCGGCATTTTGCCGCCGCAGGATGTGTTGTCGAAAGAGTTCGACGTCAGCCGCACGGTCATGCGCGAAGCATTGTCGATGTTGCTGGCGCGCGACATGCTCGACGTGCGTCCCAAAGTCGGCACGCGGGTTCGGCCGATGCGCGATTGGCGGATGATCGATGAAGACGTCGTGAGCTGGCGGTTTCGTGCGAAGCCCGACCCGCAGTTCATGCGCGACGTGATCGAATTCCGCATGCTGATCGAGCCGCGCGCCACCGCCCAGGCGGCCGTGCGCGCGACGGCGGTCGACATCGCCGGGATTCGCGAGGCATTCGAGGCGTTCAAGGTGCTGCAGCCGGGCGACCCGAACTACGACACCGCGGACGAGCTGCTGCATACGCGCATCGTCCAGGCGAGCGGCAACCAGTTCTTCCAGCAGATGGCGGCGATCGTGCGAGGCGCGGTGCGGCTCGTGAATCCGCGCGTCGTGCAGAAGGAAGGTGCGCACGACATCGCGGTGAAGGCCCATGCGCGCGTCGTCGACGCGATCGAACGACGCGATCCGCGCGAGGCCGAGGCCGCCTCGCTCGCGCTGATCGACTTCAGCGCCGACGAGATCTCGCGCGACTTCTCCGTCGACGTGCCGGTGCGGGCGTGACGCTGCACGGGTCGTTCATCGGCGAGCCGGTGCGCGTATCATGACGGCCGGCCGGCTGTGCGCCGGCCACCGTCATACGACCGCCACGGAAGATCCGATGAACGACTTGAACGACCGCCCGGTGCGCTTCGGCATCGTCGGCGCAGGCAGCATCGCCCACCGTTTCGCGCAAAGCCTCTCGCACGTGCCCGGCGCCGTACTCAGCGGTGTGTGGGCGCGCCGCGCCGACGCCGCCATCGCGTTCTGCAACAGCTGCGGCGGCACGCCGGCCGCGAGCCTCGATGCACTGCTGGCAAGCGATATCGACGCCGTCTACATCGCGACACTCCACGACAGCCATGCGCAGTACGCGCAGGCCGCGCTCGCGGCCGGCAAGGCCGTGCTGTGCGAAAAACCCGCGACGCTGAACGCAGCGCAGCTCGATGCCGTGCTCGACGCGGCACGCGTGGCGGGGCGGCTTTTCATGGAGGCGATGAAGCCGCCGTTCTTTCCGTTGTACCGACGATTGCGCGCGCATCTCGATGACGACCCGATCGGCGAGATCCGGCTCGTGCGCGCGGGCTGCGCGTCATCGACGGTGCCGGCCGAGCATTCCGTCTATCGGCTCGACCGCGCAGGCGGCGCGTTGCTGGACATCGGCATCTACGAAGCGTTTCTCGCGGTCGACTGGCTCGGCGCGGTGCACGACGTGCAGACGCTCGGCCGCGTCGGTGCGACCGGTGTCGACGTATTCGCGAGCCTGAACAGCCGCCACGCGAACGGTGGCATCGCGCAGCTCTTTTGCGGGCTGGACGTGATGGGGCGCGGCGACGCGTTGCTGGCGGCGGCCGGCGGGCACGTGACGATTCACGAGAAGTGGTGGAACCCGGCGCGCGCGACGATCCGCTACGCGGACGGCCGTACCGTCGAACTCGATGCGCCGGTCGAAGGCGGCGGCCTCAATTACGAAACCGCGCATTTCTGCGAATTGCTGCGCGCGGGCGCGCTCGAGAGCCCGATCATGACGCACGACCATTCGCGGCAGATGATCGCGATGACCGATGCGGCACGCGCGGCGCTCGGCGTGCGCTATTCGGGCGAGTAGGGAGAGAGCAGGCTGGCCGCGCCGGCCGCGAAGCGCAGCGCGGCGTTCAGTGCCGGCCGGGCAGCGACAGGCGCTTCTCGTACCAGCGCTGGACCCATTCGAGGATCTGGCACAGCACCCAGTACACGGCCGCGGCGGCCAGATACAACGGCAGCGGCTGATAGGTCGCCGCGATCACTTCCTGCGCGCTGCGCAGGAGTTCGGTGACGGTGATCACCGACACGAGCGACGTGTCCTTGATCAGGCTGATCAGGCTGTTCGACAGGCTCGGCACCGCGATGCGCAGCGCCTGCGGACCGATCACGTAGCGCAGCGTCTGCGACCACGACAGCCCGAGGCTGTAGGCGGCCAGCCACTGGCCGCGCGCGATCCCGTTGATGGCGCCGCGCATGCTTTCCGACATGTACGCCGCGACGTTCGCCGACAGCGCGATGACGCCGGCCGGCGTCGGATCGAGCGAGATGCCGAGGCTCGGCAGCCCGTAATAGATGACGAAGATCTGCACGAGCAGCGGCGTGCCGCGCATCAGGCTCACGTAGCCGCGAGCGAGCCATGCGAGCGCGTTGACCCAGATCCGTTCGAAGCCTTCGAGCGCTTCGCTTTGCCGGATGCCCATCATCGCGAGCACGACCGCGCCGAACAGGCCGAACACCATCGACAGCACGGCGAACTTGACGGTCAGCACGGCGCCCTGGGCGAGCACCGGCAGCGATTGGACGAGCAGGGACGTTGTCGACATGGATGGCGAATCGAGTGCGTGCGCGAAAGCGCAATCATAAACCGGACGAATAAAACAAAGGGCGGCATCGTTTCGGATGCCGCCCATTCCAGCCCGCCGTCAGGCGGGAAACAGAGGCGTGCTTACTTGACGGGCTTCGTCACGTCGATGCCGAACCACTTGTCCGAGATCTTCGTGAACGTGCCGTCGGCTTCGAGTTGCGTCATCGCGTCGTCGATCGCCTTCTGGAACTTCGGGTTGCCCTTCTTGAACGGGATGCCCGACGGGTTCGCCGAGCCGACGTTCGCGCCCGGGCGCAGCGGCAGCTGCGAGTTCTTCGTCAGATACGCGAGCATCAGACGGTCGTTCAGCGCCGCGTCGAGACGGCCGGCCGCCAGGTCGCGCAGATACTCGGGCGCGCCCGGGTACGTCTTCACGTCGATGCCGGGCACCGACTTCGCCATGTCCATGTAGTTCGTGCCGAGCGCGACGCCGAGCTTCTTGCCCTTCAGATCCTCGAGCGACTTGAACTGGCGCGTGTCGTCCTTGCGCTGGATCAGCTGCGCGGACGAGTACGTATATGCCGGCGAGAAGTCGAGCGTTTCCTTGCGCTTGTCGGTGATGCCGACCTGGTTGGCGATCACGTCGAACTTGCCGGCCTGCAGGCCCGCGATGATCCCGCTCCATTCGGTCGTCACGAACTCGGCCTTCACGCCGAGCTTCGCGGCGACGGCCTTCGCGATGTCGACGTCGAAGCCGACGAGCTCGCCCTGCGGGCTCTTCGAGTTGAACGGGGGGAACGTGCCTTCGAGGCCGACGCGCAGCGTGCCGCGTTGCTTGACCTCGTCGAGGAGGTCGGCCGCGTGCGCGGTGGCAGCAGCGAACGACGTGCCGACCAGGCCGGCGACCAGCAGCTTCTTCAGCAGCGAAATTTTCATCGTGTGAGCTTCCTTGCCCCAGCGGGCGTGATTCGGACAGTGACGCCGATCATAGCAAGAATGCAATCGGCTACTAAATATCGTTTGATTATGGCTATATTACGCGGCGCGCTCGGCGGCGATTGCCTTCACGCATTCGGCGACGAGCGCCGGGCCGCGATAGATGAAGCCGGTATACAGCTGGACCAGCGACGCGCCGGCGGCGAGCTTCGTGCGGGCGTCGTCGCCGGAGAAGATGCCGCCGACGCCGATGATCGGCACCGCGCTGCCGAGTTCGGCGTGCAGCTTGCGGATCACTTCGTTCGAGGCGTCGAAGACCGGCCGGCCCGACAGCCCGCCGGCTTCGTCCGCGTGCGGCAGCCCTTGCACGGCTGCGCGCGACAGCGTCGTGTTGGTGGCGATGACCGCTTCGATCTTGTGGCGCAGCAGCGTGTCGGCGATTTCCTTGACCTGCTCGTCGTCGAGATCGGGGGCGATCTTCAGCGCGAGCGGCACCAGCTTGCCGTGCAGGTCGGCCAGCCGCTGCTGCTTGTCCTTCAGTGCGGCGAGCAGCGCGTCGAGCTCGCCGGCGCCTTGCAGCTGGCGCAGGTTCTTCGTGTTTGGCGACGAGATGTTGATCGTCACGTAGCTCGCGAACGGATACACGCGTTCGAGGCAGTACAGGTAGTCGTCGGCCGCGCGCTCGATCGGCGTGTCGGCGTTCTTGCCGATGTTCAGACCCAGCACGCCGCGATAGCGGGCCGCCTGGACGTTCTTCACGAACTGGTCGACGCCGTGGTTGTTGAAGCCCATCCGGTTGATCAGCGCGTCGGCCTGCGGCAGCCGGAACATGCGCGGGCGCGGATTGCCCGGCTGCGGCCGCGGCGTGACCGTGCCGACCTCGATGAAGCCGAAGCCGAGCGCGGCGAGGCCGTCGATGGCCGCGCCGTCCTTGTCGAGGCCCGCCGCGAGGCCGACCGGGTTGCGGAACGTGAGCCCCATCACGGTGCGCGGCGCATCGGGCACACGGGCCGACAGCGCGCACGCGAGGCCCGTGCGGCCAGCCGCGCCGAGCGCGCGCAGCGTGAGGTGATGAGCGTCTTCCGCATCCATCTTGAACAGGGATGCGCGGGCCAGCGGGTAGAGGGAACTGAACACGGGAATTGGGCGGACGGCCGAAATGGATGACAACCCGCTATTTTACCGGGAGTTGCGCGGCAAGGGCGCGCTTCGCTTCGTAGGCGTCTCCGTTGCGCGGGCGAAGGGGAGAGTGAAGGCGCGCGAGCGCGCGCCGTCCTCAGCCCGCGCCGGAATGCCCGCCCGGCAGCGGCGCGCGGGCGAGCGCGGCGTCGACCGGCGGCAGGTCGACGCGGGCCGGATCGAGCGTCTTCCAGCGTCCGTCGAGCAAGCCTTCGAGCGGATGGAAGTTCGCCTTGTACGCCATCTTCGGGCTTTCGCGGATCCAGTAGCCGAGATACACGTACGGCAGCCCGAGGCTTCGCGCCTGCTCGATCTGCCACAGGATGTTGTAGGTGCCGTAGCTCGTGTGCGCGTCGTCCGGCTCGAAGAACGTGTAGACCGACGACAGCCCGTCGCCGAGGATGTCGATCATGCTGACCATGCGCAGCTTGCCGGGCTCGCCGCCCGACGCGTCGAGGTCGCGGAATTCGACGAGCCGCGAGTTGATCCGGCTTTGCAGCAGGAACTGCTCGTACTGGTCGCGGCTGTCGCGGTCCATGCCGCCGCCCGCATGACGCGCCGACTGGTAGCGCATGTAGAGCGCGTAGTGCTCTTCGTCGTAGTGCAGCGGCGAGACCGTCGCCACCAGCGCGCGATGCCGCTTCCACATCCGGCGCTGCGTGCGCGACGGCGTGAACGCGCGCACCGGTACGCGCACCGGCACGCACGCGCGACAGCCGTCGCAGTACGGCCGATAGGTGAACACGCCCGAGCGGCGAAAGCCGGCCTTCACGAGTTCGGTATAGATGTCGGAGTTGATCAGGTGGCTCGGCGTCGCGACTTGCGAGCGCGCGATGCGACCGTCCAGATAGCTGCACGGATAAGGCGCCGTTGCATAGAATTGCAACGCCGAAAGCGGTGAAAGCGGCAGCTCAGTCGGGTGAGTCATGGGCAGCTCTCGATGCAGGGAAGGAGTGCCGCGCTAGCGCTCGATCCCACGAGGGGCCGCCGCTCCGGCGGGGCCCGTCAGCGCGGCGAGCGCGCGCTTGTCGAACTGCCACGGAATCGGCGGTTCGGCCGCCGCGCGGCGCACGTGAGCGACAAAGGCCTTGCGTGCGATCTCGCGGCCGCCGAGCGACGCTAGATGCGACGTATTCTGCTGGCAGTCTATCATTTCCAGCCCCTGGTCGCGAAGGTGCGCGACCAGCGTCGCCAGCGCGATTTTCGATGCGTCGGTGGCATCCGCGTACATCGATTCGCCGAAGAACATCCGTCCGAACGCGACGCCGTAGAGGCCGCCCACCCGCCGGCCGTCGTGCCACGTCTCGATGCTGTGCGCGTTGCCCGAGCGGTGGAGCGACGTGTACGCGTCGATGATCTCCGCGGTGATCCACGTGCCGCGTTGGCCGCGGCGCGGCGCCTGCGCGCAGGCGCGCATCACGCCGGCAAAATCGTGATCGACGCGCACTTCCCATGCGGCGTCGCGCAGCACGCGCTTGAGCGTCTTGCGCAGCGACGGCGACACCTTGAATTCCGCCGGCGCGAGAATCATCCGCGGATCGGGGCTCCACCACAGCACCGGCTGGCCGTCCGAGTACCACGGGAAGATGCCGCGCAGGTAAGCGTCGATCAGCCGCGACGGCAGCAGGTCGGCGCTCGCGGCGAGCAGCCCCGGCGCGCCGGTCGCGGGCCCGAGCGCGCGTTCGACGGGCGGAAACGGATCGTCCGGGTCGAGCCAGGGGACCATGGGGCGCGGGCTCAGCCGGTGCGCAGCGAGCGGAAGATATCGCCGGTATGCACACCGTAGTCGCCGGCGGCGCGATCGGCGAAGAAGAAGCGCAGCGTCTGGCTGACGGTCGGGAACGCGATCTCGTCCCACGGGATGTCGGCTTCGTCGAACAGCTTCACTTCGAGGCTTTCCTCGCCGGCCTCGTAGTCGGGATCGATGAGCCGCGCCAGATAGAACAGGTGGACCTGATGCACGTGCGGCACGTTGAGCAGCGTGAACAGGTTCTGTATCTCGACGCGCGCGCCGGCTTCCTCGAGCGTTTCGCGTGCGGCGGCCTCGGCCGTCGTCTCGCCCATTTCCATGAAGCCCGCGGGCAGCGTCCAGAACCCGTAGCGCGGTTCGATCGCGCGGCGGCACAGCAGCACCTGATCGCCCCAGACCGGCACCGTGCCGACCACGTTGCGCGGATTCTGGTAATGGATCGTGCCGCAGTGATCGCAAACGAAGCGCTCGCGGTTGTCACCCTGAGGAATGCGCGCGATGACTTCGTGGCCGCAGACGGAGCAGAATTTCATGTCGAGTGGAAGGGACGAGGTGATGCGAGTGTATCACCGGGGCCGCGCATTCTCGAACGCCGGCGCGTGCGCGCGGCGCGCGACGAACGATGCAAGCAACCGGACGCGGAAAAACAAAAAGCCCGGCGCAGAGCCGGGCTTTTTTCATGAATCGGGACGTTGGTTGCGGGGGTAGGATTTGAACCTACGACCTTCGGGTTATGAGCCCGACGAGCTGCCAGACTGCTCCACCCCGCGTCCGTCGAAGAATTGAATTATATGGACTTCCACAAATGCATGCAAGCACTTTCTGACAATCGTGCCGCACGTCGCGTCGCCGGCCATGCAGGGCCGAGGTTCGGGCGCGTGCGCTAGAATCGCTCGGTTTGCTCGTGTCATTCATGCCGCAGCGCGGCCGTGCGCATCTCGCATCGTCGCCGTTGCAACCCTCACTACTGCCTCGACGGATTCATGGACATCGCTCACGATCTGCAATCGATCGGCGCGCAGGAACAGGCGCTCGTGTTTCCCCAATTCGACCCCGCGCGCGCATGGGCGCTCGGCAACCGCATGCATGCGCTCGCGACGGCACGCGGCCATGCGATCGCGATCGACATCGCGACGTTCGGCCAGCCGCTGTTCTTTGCGGCGCTTGCGGGCGCGACGCCCGACAACGCGGACTGGGTGCGCCGCAAGCGCAACGTGGTCGCGCATTTTCGCCGCAGCTCGTATGCGATCGGCCTGCGCATGCAGCAGGCCGGCGCAACGCTCGCGGACAAGCACGGGCTGCCGATCTCCGAATATTCGCCGCACGGCGGCTCGTTTCCGCTGACCGTCGCCGGGGCCGGCGTGATCGGCTCGATCACCGCATCGGGGTTGCCGCAGCGCGCGGATCACGAGTTCGTCGTCGAAGCGCTGTGCGCCGAACTCGGACACGACTATGCGGTGCTGGCACTCGAAAGGAGCTGACCGATGCAACTGCCCGGTTACGCATGGCTCGCGATCGCGATCGTCGCGGAAGTGGTCGGCACATCCGCGCTGCGCGCGGCCGACGGCTTCACGCGCTTCTGGCCGTCGGCGCTGGTCGTCGCCGGCTACGGGATCGCGTTCTACTGCCTGTCGCTCACGTTGCGCACGATGCCCGTCGGCATCATCTACGCGGTGTGGTCCGGCGCCGGCATCGTGCTGATCACGCTCGTCGCGATGCTGCTGTATCGCCAGGTGCCCGACGTACCGGCGGTGATCGGCCTCGGGCTGATCGTCTCGGGCGTCGTGGTACTGAACCTGTTCTCGAAGATGCAGGCGCACTGAGCGTGCGCCCGCGATACGCCGGATGACTCACATGACCGATTCCACTTCCCGTTCCGGGCCCGCTGGCGCGGACACGCCTCAGCCCGATGTGCGCGCGTACGTCGCGAACCGCATCGGCTATCTCGAACTGAACCGCCCGAAGGCGCTCAATGCGCTGTCGGTCGGGATGATCCGCCTGATGCAGCAGGCGCTCGACGCGTGGCGCGCCGATCCCGACGTGGTCGCCGTCGTCGTGCACAGCCCGCATCCGCGCGCATTTTGCGCGGGCGGCGACGTGCGCTTCTTCCACGACGCATGGCAACGCGGCGAGCGCGATGCGATCGACACGTTCTTCATCGACGAATACACGCTCAACCATACGATCTTCACGTATCCGAAACCGTATATCGCGCTGATGCACGGCGTCGTGATGGGCGGCGGCATGGGCATCTCGCAGGCCGCGCGCCATACCGGCGGCCTGCGGGTCGTGACCGATTCGACCAAGATGGCGATGCCCGAGACGCGCATCGGCCTGTTCCCGGACGTCGGCATGAGCTGGTTTCTCGCGCGCACGCCCGGCGCGATCGGCCGCTACCTCGCGGTGACGGGCGCGACGCTCGATGCGGCCGGCGCGTTGTACGCGCAGCTCGCCGACGTCTATCTGCCCGATGCGGCGCTGCCTGCGCTGCTCGATACGCTGCGCAGCGCGCGCCTCGACAGCGGCGCGCACGCAGTGCAATGCGTGATCGACGCGGCCGCGGCGCACCGCGTCGTGCCGACGCCCGATACGTCGGCGCTCGCCGCCGCGCGCGCCGGCATCGACCGCCATTTCGCGCAGCCCGACCTCGGCGCGATCCTCGCGTCGCTCGACGCGGCGCGCGACGGCGCGGCCGTCGACGGATGGGTCGCGCAGGCCGCCGATGCGATGCGCAGCCAGTTGTCGCCGCTGTCGATGGCCGTGTCGCTCGAGGTCGTCGAGCGCGCGCGCGATGCGACGATGGCCGATTGCCTGCGGCGCGACCTCGACCTCACGCGCTCGACGTTCGCGCACGGCGACGTGATCGAAGGCGTCAGGGCCTTGATCGTCGACAAGGACCACCAGCCGGCGTGGCGCTTCAAGTCGATCGACGCGCTCGATCGCGGGGACGTCGTCGCGATGTTCGACAGCCCGTGGCCGCCCGACACCCATCCGCTGCGCGACCTCGAGGACTGATCGCGAGCGTCACGCGATCGCTTCAAAAACAAAAGAGGCCGCGTGCAGATGCACGCGGCCTCTTTGCTTTGCGGATAGCGGTTCGGCCGCAACGCCGTCCGCGCTGCGGACGGGCGCGCTTACTCGTCGCCGGCGTCGTCCGACATGAACGCGCGCATGAACACGAGCGCGCCGAATCCCCACACCGCGTTGGTCGCGAAACCGGCTGCGAGCACGGGCATCATGTTGCCCGACGGCCAGATGCCGCGCAGCGGATCGATCGCGAACACGCGCGCCGCGGTCAACACGATGCCGCCGAATACCAGTGCGCCGATCCACGGTGCTTCGCGATCCGGCGACACGCGCAGCAGCCACGCCATCGGCACCGCACAGCACGCGCTGATCAGCGCGTTCGCGACGAATTCAGGAATACCGAGCGGCGCGAACGGTTGCGTCGAGAAGCCGGCGGCGGCGATCAGATCGGCCGTATGCAGCAGCGCGAGCGTCGCTTCGCGGAAGAACAGGGCGGCCAGGAAGCCGGACAGGAACGGCAGGATCAGTTTCTGCATCGATGAGTGCATTGCAGGCGTGCACGACGCAAGCCGGGCGCGCGAAGTTGTTCGGAGAGATCCGTCATTATAGGGGCCGGTCGACGCGATATTCGCTGCAGCGTCGTGCTAATCACGAAAGCGGAAAACCTAAGCTCAAAAAAATCGTTCCTAAGCCCTGTAGCGATCCATAGACTGATTTCCCGGAATCAGCCGGGCAGTGGCGCTCTCGCGAGCGGCACGATCAGGCCGGCGAGCCATCCCGATTTGAATGCACACCATGCATGCGCCGCGTAATCGCGATGCATGCAGGGGCGCGTTTTGTCCGAATTCCGGCACGAACAGTCAAGCAGGAGCAGCAGATGAACGTTTTCTGGTTTATTCCCACGCACGGCGACAGCCGATACCTCGGCACGACCGAAGGCGCGCGCGCAGCGGACTACGACTATTTCAAGCAGATCGCCGTCGCCGCCGATACGCTCGGCTACGAAGGCGTGCTGCTGCCCACGGGCCGTTCCTGCGAGGATGCGTGGGTCGTCGCGTCGAGCCTGATCCCCGCGACGCAGCGTCTGAAGTTCCTCGTCGCGATCCGTCCCGGCATCGCGTCGCCGGGGCTGTCGGCGCGGATGGCCGCGACGTTCGACCGGCTGTCGGGCGGCCGGCTGCTGATCAACGTCGTGACGGGCGGCGACTCCGCCGAGCTCGAAGGCGACGGCCTGTTCGCCGATCACGACACGCGCTACGAAATCACCGACGACTTCCTGAACATCTGGCGTGGGCTGCTCACCGCGTCCCACGACAACGGCGGCTTCGACTATATCGGCAAGCATCTGCAGTCGAAGGGCGGCAAGGCGCTGTATCCGCCCGTGCAACGGCCGCATCCGCCGCTGTGGTTCGGTGGCTCGTCGCCGGCCGCGCATGCGATCGCAGCCGACCACATCGACACCTATCTCACCTGGGGCGAACCACCCGAGGCCGTCGCGAAGAAGATCGCCGACATCCGCGCCCGCGCCGACGCGCGCGGCCGCAAGATCAAGTTCGGCATCCGCCTGCACGTGATCGTGCGCGAGACCGAGGACGAAGCGTGGCGCGACGCGGAGCGCCTGATCAGCCGTCTCGACGACGAGACGATCGCCCGCGCGCAGCAGGCGTTCGCGAACATGGATTCGGAAGGGCAACGCCGGATGGCTGCGCTGCACGGCGGCAAGCGCGGCGGCCGCGACACGCTCGAGGTGTATCCGAACCTGTGGGCCGGCGTCGGCCTCGTGCGCGGCGGCGCGGGAACGGCGCTCGTCGGCAATCCGCAGCAGGTCGCGGAACGCATGCGCGAATACGCGGATCTCGGCATCGAGACGTTCATCCTGTCCGGCTATCCGCATCTCGAGGAGTCGTACCGTTTCGCGGAACTCGTGTTCCCGCTGATCAAGAGCGGCGGCGCGCAGCGGGCGTCCGGTCCGCTGTCCGGGCCGTTCGGCGAGATCGTCGGCAACAACTATCTGCCGAAGGCGAGCCAGAGCTGAACGAAGGAGGCTGGCGATGACAACGAAAATCTCCGTGACCGCCGCCGTCGCCGCCCGCGCGTGGCGCGGCGTCGCGCCGTGGCTCGTGCCGCTCGCGCTGTTGGCCGGGTGGGAGATCGGCGCGCGCGCCGGCTGGCTGTCGACCCGCGTGCTGCCCGAACCGGTGGCGGTGGTGCGCGCCGCATGGTCGCTCGTGACGTCGGGCGAAATGTGGGCGAACGTCAAGGTCAGCACGTGGCGCGCGCTGTTCGGCTTCGCGATCGGCGGCGGCGTCGGCCTGGCGCTCGGCCTCGCGACCGGTCTGTCGAAGGCGGCGGAGGTCGCGCTCGATTCGACGATCCAGATGATCCGCAACATCCCGGCGCTCGCGATGATTCCGCTCGTGATCCTGTGGTTCGGCATTGACGAGAAGGCGAAGCTGTTCCTCGTCGCGCTCGGCGTGTTCTTCCCGATCTACATCAACACGTATCACGGGATCCGCTCGGTCGACGCGAACCTGATCGAGATGGCGAAGAGCTACGGCGTGCGCGGCTTCGCGCTGTATCGCGACGTGATCCTGCCCGGCGCATTGCCGTCGATCCTCGTGGGCGTGCGCTTCGCGCTCGGGCTGATGTGGGTGATGCTGATCGTCGCGGAAACGATCTCCGCGCAATCGGGCATCGGCTACATGACGATGAACGCGCGCGAATTCCTGCAAACCGATGTGGTGGTGGTCGGCATCCTGCTGTACGCGGTGCTCGGCAAGCTGGCCGACGTGCTCGCGAAATGGATCGAGCGCGTGACGCTGCGCTGGCACCCCGCTTATCAACCCGGAGCAAAGGCATGAATGCGACGACTTCGGCGGCGGCCTACGGCGCGCTCGCCGGCGCAGACCTCGAGGCCGAGCTGGCACACGCGCGCGTGACCGACGATGACGCGCGCGACGCGGCGCTCGCCGAGCGGGACGGCCGCGCATCGGTGGTCCCGCTCGCGCCGCGCCGCGCGGGCAATCCGTCACGGGACGATGCGGTGACGCTGTCGGGCGTCAGCAAGCGGTTCGGTGCGCGCACCGTGCTCGATGACGTCGAACTCGGCATCGCGCGCGGCAGCTTCGTGGCGATCGTCGGTCGCAGCGGCTGCGGGAAATCGACGCTGCTGCGTCTCGTCGCGGGGCTCGACGCGCCGAGCAGCGGCACGCTCGCGACGCACGGCGACGGCGGCGGCGCGCTCGACACGCGGATCATGTACCAGGACGCGCGCCTGCTGCCGTGGAAGACCGTGCTGCAGAACGTGATGCTTGGCCTCGGCCGCGGCCGAGAGGCGCGCGAGCGGGCGCGTGCGGTGCTCGACGAAGTCGGACTGCTGGAGCGCGCGAACGACTGGCCGGCCCAGCTGTCGGGCGGCCAGCGGCAACGCGTCGCGCTGGCCCGTGCGCTCGTGCACCGGCCGCAGTTGCTGCTGCTCGACGAGCCGCTCGGCGCGCTCGACGCGCTCACCCGCATCGAAATGCATGCGCTGATCGAGCGCTTGTGGCGCGAGCACCGGTTCACCGCGCTGCTCGTCACGCACGACGTGCAGGAAGCCGTCGCGCTCGGCGACCGGATCCTGCTGATCGAGCAGGGGCGCGTCGCGCTCGATCAGCCCGTGCCGCTCGAGCGGCCGCGTGCGCGCGCCTCGGCGGCGTTCGCGGCGCTCGAGGACCGCGTGCTGCAACGCGTGCTCGCCGGCGGGCCGGGCGGCGCCGATCCGCATGCGGCACGCGACGACGATTACGTACGACCGGCCGCGCAGATTCGCTGGGCCGTTTAAACGCGGGCGGCTGCGGCCGCCCGTCCCTGGACTTTTCATTCGGAGCGATTACCCGATGAGCATCACTGCAATCAACGTACGTAACCAGTTCAAAGGCAAGGTGAAGGAGATCATCCGCGGGCCGGTGGTGTCGGAAGTCGACGTCGAGACGCCGTTCGGCATCGTCACGTCGGTGATCACCACGCGCTCGGTCGACGAACTCGAACTGAAGGTCGGCGCGGAAGTCGTTGCGCTCGTCAAGTCGACCGAGGTGTCGATCGCGCGCCTCTGAGCCGGTTTGCCGTGCCGGCGCGCGGGTGGGGCGGTTGCCCGTCCGCGCGGCGGCGGGCGGCGGGTTCAGCCCGCGTTTGCCTCGGTATTCGCCGTCCGGACGAAGTGCTAGGATGGAGCGACACCGATGCCGGAGGCCAACGCATGACCCCCATCCTTTCTCCCGAAGCCATCGAGGCGCTGAAGTGGATCGACCAGTTCGGCGACAGCCGGCCGGTGCCCGCCGCGTTCGACGACGTGGTGTATGCGTTGCTGAACGAAGGGCTGATCTACCAGGCGGCAGCCGGGCGCGTCGATCTGACCGCCGACGGCCGATCCGTTTTGTCCAACGAATACGATTGAGCGCGCGTCGCCGGCCGCCGCGGCGGCCAGGCGCCGTGGCGCGACGGAGCCAGCGATGGAACCGACGGGCAGCGATCTCGGCGATTTCAGCGAGCCGTACCGAGGCTATGAGATCGAGGTGAAGACCGAGCAGGTGTGGGACGGCGAGCACGCGCACTACCGCGTGCTGCAGGACGCCGTCGTGCGGATCGACTGGCGGCTCGTGAAAGTCGACGGGATGCTGCTGACCGAACGACGCGTGATCGAGCGCGTGCTCGACGAGGCGCGGCGCGCGGTGGACATCGAACTTGGCGGCGGCGCGGCCGCGTAGCCTCGTTACGGTGGCCGGCGCGGCCGTGCGGCCCGCGTTGCGGTAAAATCACGGGTTGCCTTTCGCGCTGCTTGCTGCCCCGAATTCCATGTCCGCACCGTCTATGCTTCCTCCCCGCCGCGTTTCCGTGGCGCCCATGCTCGACTGGACCGATCGTCATTGCCGCTCGTTCCATCGCACGCTGACGCGCGACACGTGGCTGTATACGGAAATGATCACGACGGGCGCGCTGCTGTTCGGCGACGCGCAGCGGCATCTCGCGTTCACGCCGAACGAATCGCCGGTCGCCCTGCAACTCGGCGGCAGCGAAGCGGACGATCTCGCCCGCGCCGCGAAGCTCGGCGAGCAGTGGGGCTACGACGAGATCAACCTGAATTGCGGGTGCCCGTCCGAGCGCGTGCAGCGCGGCGCATTCGGTGCGTGCCTGATGAACGAGCCGCAACTCGTCGCCGACTGCGTGAAGGCGATGCGCGACGCGGTGTCGGTGCCCGTGACGGTCAAGCACCGGATCGGGGTCGACGCAGTGGAGGACTATGCATTTGTGCGCGACTTCGTCGGCACGGTTGCGCAGGCAGGCTGCGACACGTTCATCGTGCATGCCCGCAATGCGATCCTGAAAGGGCTGTCGCCGAAGGAGAACCGCGAGATCCCGCCGCTCAAGTACGACTATGCGTATCGGCTGAAGCGCGATTTCCCGGCGCTGGAGATCGTGATCAACGGCGGGATCAAGACGCTCGACGAGGTGGCGGAGCATCTCGAGCACGTTGACGGCGTGATGCTCGGCCGCGAGGCGTATCACAACCCGTACGTGCTCGCGGGCGTCGATGCGCGCTTTTACGGATCGACTGCGCCGGCGCCGACGCGCGAAGAGGCCGAGGCGAAGCTGATCGAATATTGCGCGGCGGAGTTGAAGCGCGGCACCTATCTCGGCGCGATCGTCCGGCACGCGCTCGGGCTGTATCGCGGTGTCGCGGGCGCACGTGGCTGGCGGCGCGTGCTGTCGGACAACAAGAAGCTCGCGCGCGGCGATCTGAGCGTGTTCGACGAGGCGCGCACGCATCTGAACGACGCTATCGAAAATTTTGAAAAAAATGCTTTGCAAGATGGAAAAGTGTTCGTATAATCTTGTTCTTCGCTGCTGAACACGAAACGAAACAGCGAAGACGCAAAGCAGTATCAGTGGTGGCTGTAGCTCAGTTGGTAGAGTCCAGGATTGTGATTCCTGTTGTCGTGGGTTCGAGTCCCATCAGCCACCCCAACAAATTCAAAGACTTGCAGCGCGATTAATCGATCGAGTTACAAGTTTTGGAAGATGAGATTCCAAATTTTGGAAGATCTTCCGAAAAGAAAACCCGCCATTGAGCGGGTTTTTTTATTTCCGGCGTCAGCGCGTCGCGCGCACTTTTCTTTGTCGCCGGCGGTCGTATGTCTTTCTCACCATGCGTTCATCCGCATGGCCGGTCGCGTCGATGATCCGGTCGTCACCTTCCTCCTGCCGGTCCGTGACGGCCGCCGGACGCATGTCGCGCAGCGCGAATCGTTCGAACTCCACGCCGCGCGCCTGCGCTTCCTTCTCGCAATAGCCCATCAGCCGCGACCAGTTCGTGTTCCAGCCGCTGCGGGTGTACACCTGGCCGGCCGTGTTGCCGAAGACATGGACACTCGACGTGCGCTGCAGCGCGAGCGCTTCGTCGATCACCGCCTTCAGCTCGGGCGACCACAGCACGAGCTTCACGCGCTGCTGCTCGCCGGCCTTGCGTTTGCCGATCGGCACCTCGACGCCTTCGGGCCGGATACTCTGGCGGTGCAGCTCGCGCATCTCGGTTGGTCGGCTGACGGTCAGGTAGGCGGCCTTCACGCATAGCGCGAGGATGAGGTACGCAGAACTCGGGTGCTGGTCACCGACGCTCCTGCGCGACCGCGCGACTTCCACGGCCAGATCGATCTCGTCCTGACGCACGTACCGCTGGCGCGGCCGCGTCGGGTTGTACTCGATGCCGCGACACGGGTTCGTTTCGAGCTCGCCGCGGCGCCGGCCGTATTCGAGGATCGCGGACAGGAGGGCGATTTCCTTGTTCGCCTTCGCCGGCGCGCCGAGCTGCGCACGTTTGTCGAGGTATCCGTACACGTGCTTCGGCTTGATCGCGGCCGGCGCCATCTTCCCGAAGACCTTGACCAGGCGCTTCGACTCGACGCGGTTCTCGTCCAGGGTGGACTGGGCCTTGCGGCGCTCGTCGGTGTGCGGCAATCCATCCTGCCATTCGAAGTACCGCGCGACGAGCGCCTCGACCGTACCGGGTTCGATCGCGTTGCCGTTGAGCGCCTCCGCGCGCTCGATCGCCTGCTTGCGGATCTCGGCGAGCGCTTCCTTGTTGTGCGCCGGCGCCGACAGGCGGAACGCCCAGCGGCCATTGGGCAGCTTGTAGCCGAAGCTGACCTTGTGCTTCCCGTAGTGGGCGTAGAGCCGGAACGGCAATCCGTCCGGTCGCTTGCGTCGTCCGATCATGCTGCGAGTGCGTCGAAATTCGGTTCTTGTTCTGCGGCCGCGCGGGAGTGGCGCGGGTGCGCGGCCGGCGGGGCCGTGCCGGTCATGCGTGCGTCGTAGTACTCGCGCGCGACGAGCGGCACGCCGGCGATGTTGACCGCGAACGGCCAGTGATTGCGCTCGAGCCAGCGCTTCATGCAGGCGTGGCTGCGCGGCTTGCAGCCGACCAGCTCTGCGAGTTCCAGCGTAGTGAGGTAGAGGCTCATGATTCGACCTTCCTGAACTCGACAACCCATACCCACGGGTTTGCATCCCAGCCGTGGCCGCGCGAGGCGTTGAGGCTGTCCCACAGCTGCCGGAACTGCGCGACGGTGCCATCGATCGGATCGATGCGGACGGCGGCGCGCCGCGGATCCTTGATGCCCTCCGCGATGGCGTCGTCCCAGCTGATGGTCTGCAGGCGCTCGGCGCGCACGCGCGTGATTTCCAGCGTGATGCGTGACGCCCAGCGCGGCATGTGCATTGAAGCCCGAGCGCGGCCGGCTGTTACCTCGTGTCCCGGCGGAGTGCCAACCCATCGCCAGTCCCGTTCCGCGCCGTCGACTTCATAGCGCACCGGCGCCCATGGCGCCCGGTATCCGGCGTCCAGGCAACGCTCGCCAACGCGTGTCGGATTATCTCCGTCGAAATCACTGGTGAGGCGGAATGCCTCGCGCACCCAGAGCCGATCGCCGGGCTCGCCGTGCGGACATCCCCGCTGGTTCGGGAAGCGGCCCAGAATCGCGTCGAGGTCATCTCGACCAGCGAATTCTTTGGCGACGCGACGCGTCTGCGTCTTCCGGCCTTCGAGGATGGCGCGCACCATCGGGCCGCTGAATAGGATCGGGCGTTCCTTCATTTTCCCCTCGTGGTCATAGCGAGCTCGACACGGCGGCTGATCTCTCGATCGTAGCCGGCGAGCGTGGATTGCAGGTTGGGTGCGAGGCGCGGGCCGGCGGCCGGTGTGTCGAGTGGCGCGCGCGGCACTGCGGCCGGCGTCACCTCGTACGCCGTGTCGCCCTGCGCATGCCGATCGATGCGGATGCGGCCGGCGTAGAACAGGGTGTCGAGGAAGCACTGCACGACAGCGGGCGATGACCGGAGCTTGATTGCGATCTCGCGCGCGGTGTGCGTGCCGGTGCGCAGGACTTCGAGCACGGCAGTGCCGTTGATGCGGCGGTTGGTCATGATTCCTCTCCCGCGCGCACCCATCCTTTTCCTGTCGCCCTGATCTTGCCGGCTTTGCGCAGGGCCTGGAGGCGACGATCGACGATGCGCCAGCCGACAACCTCCCCGCGGGTGCGCGGCGTCGCATCGTCTTTGGCAATCCGCTCGCTTTCGATTCGGACTGGGCCGGCGTTGATGGAGACGAATCTCTTCGGCACATGGCCGATTGACGCGAAAATCATCGCGTCGAGTTTTTCGTATTTGGTCATTTCCGTTCTCCCCCACTAGCAGGAGTGCCGTAGACGCTTCCAGGTTGCCCTGGCTCGTTGCTGCCAGTACAGGCGTGACGATGGTCAGTTGCGTGCGGGCAGCGCTTGTTACCGCAGACTAAGCAAAGGATCATTTCGCAGCACTCGCGCGGGAACAGGTCGATCATGTCGCCGCGCTCGCAGATGCAAGCAAGGCAGTTGCAATGGTCGCTCACGATCCCTCCTTATCACTAGCAGGGGCGCGGCGCCAAATCTCGTAGCCGCCATGCTTATCGTTGAAGCGTCCTTTGCTTGCCCACGTCTTCCGGCCGCGCTGGTTCGTCATCGGGTCGATGTTGCAGATCAGAACGGATTTGATTTCGCCCTTGTGGATTTCCATAACCTCGACATGACGATTGAACCGAGGATCGACCTCGCGCCAGATTTGGCCTACTTTCAGTTCGCTCAAGATCCTTCTCCCTGTCGTTGCGCGAGGGCGGCGTCGATCGCTTCGTCCAGCGCATCGCCTCGTAGCCCTTCGCCTTCATTCGCGGATTCATCCAGAGCACTCCAATACACAACGTCAATGCGGTCTGGCTCTACCGACTCCGGACGCGAACGCAAATACCGATACCGTTCCGCATCCCGCTTATCCGCCGCGGCGGCCGTCACCTCGGCGCGCGGCTCCGACTGGCCCGGATGGGCGTTGAACATCTCCGGCGCTCCCGGGTAAGTGGTGAGGAGTGATCGTACGCGTGCCAATAGATCGTCGCGCCATGCCTTCTCTTTCGCTCTGAATTCGCGGGAGCACGCGTAGTCGGATACGTCGTCGAAAAGATCTTGAAGAAGCGCGCGCGAGATCATCAGCACGTTGTCATTCGGCATGGTTGACTCCTTGGAGAAGGGCCATGAGCGCCTCGCGTGTTGCGAGGTTCGATGTGGCCCGTGCGGCCCATTTGATCGCCTTGCGCTGCTCGTCCGTCAGCCCGACCCGAGCGTCTGCCTGCGCGGGTGGGCGGGATAGGATGGCGATTGCCTGCTCGATGGCTGAGCGCGCCACAATGGTTTTGCAGAATGCCGCGTCACCACTCAGCAGCAGCTTCAACCGTTCGATCAACGCCCCTTCCGCCCCCGTCGCGCTGGCAGATGCGGCGCGGGCACGAACCATTTCGCCATAGGCGTTTGCGTATCCCTGCATCTGGTGCGCAGTGAAGACTGCTTCGCCGTCGGCCGTCGTGATGACCGTCTCGGGCAGCAGTGGGAGCAGCGGCCATTCGAACGCCGCCCGCTGCGCCGCCGACCATACTTCGTGCGCTAGTGCGTCAGCACCTTCAGCCCCCGTCTCGGTGGCAGATGCGGCGCGCTCCGCCTCGAAGTTCTTTGTGTCTTCGTCGATCCATTCCAACTCGGACTGGATATTGGTGAGCATTTCTTCGCCAAGATTGGCGTTTCGACGCACTGCGTCTTCGTCATACAGCCCGCGACCTTGGTACGATTCTTCGAACTTCGGGTAGGTGTACCGTTTGATCTCCTCGATCCGCGCGCGCTTGACAAGCATCCACTCCTCCCCGAACGCCGCCCGCTCGTCCGCCGGCGAGGGTGCGGGTTCGCCAGCCCATACCGGGAACGTGCCAGCCTTGAGGCGATAGACGCCCTTGAAGTCCGGGCGCATGCGTTCGGCCGGGCCGAGGTCGCACCAATGCGTGCCGCCTTCGTAGCGGTATTCGATCGGCGCTGCTGCGGGTTGCGAAGGCGCAAGAACAATCCGATGCTCGCAATCGCTCTCGGACATTGAAGTCGGGAATTCCCTATTGTTCGAGGGAGATGGGGATTCGATAATGTCGCCGGTGGGGCAATTCGCTTGTATCCACCGGCCTCTTGCCTCGCTCCCTCCCTCTGGAGCGAGGCTTTTTTCTGGCTGCTCGACAGGGGATGCGGCGGCCGGATGCGGCGGCAGATTCAGGACCGTGCCGACCGGGAAATACTCGTGCGGTAGCATGCGAGCGAATTCCGGATTGCATGCGAGGATGTGCCGCCACTCCATTTCGTTGCCGCACTGGCGCAACGCGATGCCCATGACGGACTCGGCGGGTTGCGTGGTGTACGTGCGCGGCTGCTGCGCTGTTGTTTCGCTCGCCTGTTCGGTAGCGGGGCTCCCACGTCGGCAAAGGTTCTCGCTCGGCGTGCCGTTAACTATTTCGGACAGCGCTCGTGCCTCGGATGCTGATCTTTTTTCTTGCCCGCTCTCCATTTGGTTGAGCGGGCCTTTTTCGTTGTCGGTGGTCATGGTGTGGTCCTCAGGTGGTTAGCTCAAGATCGGCCTGGATGCCTGCGTGTTCGCGCACCCAGAACGTCGGCGACTGATGGGATTCGATCCGCTCACGCAACACGAGCGCGCGAGCCTCTTTCGTCGGGGGTGTGTATGTGCCGCGCCACTTGCTGTCGATGCCGACGTTCTGGCCGATGTTCGTGCTGTCAGCGCTCGCGAACGGGAAGCGCGTGAAGACGTCGGGATTGAGCATGCGCAGGCCGTGGATTTTGCAGATCGGCCGACCGTGTTTGTCGCACAGCACGTCCATTGCTTCGGCCATGCGCCGATACCAGGCAGACGTGCCGACGGTGGCGTATTCACCTGAGCTGCCGAGGCATACCCGCGGCCACGCAAAAGCCAGCCGCTCTAGGCGCTCCAGGCTCTCGTGCAGATGCCATACCGGCGCACCAACCCACGGCGCGGTTTCGCGCCACGGCCACTCGGAGTGCAATGCGTCATTCGCCTGCTCGTCCCCATCGATCACGTCCGGGATCACCGCGAAGTCGAACGACGGGTAACGGTTCAGTTCTCCAACCCATGCGTAATACGGCTTCCAATCTGAAACCGGGGAACCACTCCGCCATGCCGAGAATGCACCGTTGTCGACCGCAAACGTCTGAGCGACATCGAGTGCGAGTCCGAGTTGTTCGGGATGCTGGAACGAAACGAACGCATGCCCTCCAGACAGAGCGCGGGCTGCGGCCGTCGCAGGCGTAATCGGCGTGCCGTGGTAATGGATCATCGCGACGCCGCCCTGATAGCGTGGATTGCTTCGACGCCCTTTTCATAGACGGTCTTGCCGATCTGCACACGCTCCGTCAGGCGGCCGCATGGCTCGGGTTCGAATCCACGACGCGTTTCGATGTCGACACCGTGATGGTGCGCCTTCAAGATTTGCCGGCCACCGAAGCGCTTGAACAAATCGTCTGCGATCGCCTCGTGATAGCCGCTCTCATGCATGGCCGTCGCCGTCGTGATGTGCTCGACGTGGATCATTTCGTCCGTGTCTATCTCGAGGAGATACGAGATCAGCTGTCGATTGTTCGGGCAACGGCTCACGAAGTGCGTGCGGTAGATGTTGCTCATCGCATCCTCTAAATCAGTAGATCAAGCCTCAATGGCAGGAAATCGGCTACGTCAGGCGGCATGGCGGCGTTCTTCTGCCGTTCGGCGTGCGCCTGGGAACTGAGGCTCGATCTGGTATTCGGGCCGGGCGATGACGTTCGCGATGAGCGCCTTCCAGTTGGCGCGCGTGTTGAGTAATGCGGGGCCGTCCGGGCCGTCGAGGCAGTCTGCGGGCGTCGTCATGACGGTGAGCGGGTCGATCACATCGACGGGCACGGCGATGTTTGCGCAGCCGCTGTTGTAGTAGCCCAGCTTTGCGCGAATCGCCTCGCCTCGGTATTTGCCGGCTCGTGTGGTCCGGTAGCAGTAGCCGGTATCGTCGGGGCACCACAGAGTGATGAAGCGGTGGTGCCGCATCGTGTGGTGCACGCTGATGACGTAGTAGTCGCGCGATGCATCGCTCGGCCGCGGCGGCGGTGCCATGATCGGCAAAGCGAACGCGGCTTCGCGCACAGCCGCCGCCGCCTCGCGCTCGTAACCCCATACGTTGCCGTCCGCGTCTCCACCCAAATATGGCGGTGCGATCACGCCGCGGGGCAATGGCCAGCCGGTCGTGATGTAGTCGCGCATGCGCTCGACCAGGCTGCGCAGCGTGCCGCCGTGCGTGAAGCCGCGCCAGCGTCCGCGGGTGTCGTGCGTGTAGACACGCTTCTGCGTGTAATCGTCGACAAACCATACGCGGCCGCGTGCATCCAATTCGAGCTTCGCGTAACGGTCGCCGTCAGCGTGATAGAAGAAGCGCCGGCCGTGTGATGCGATCGCACGGATAAGGTTGTTTGCGTGTTCGACGCGTTCGATTTTCGTGCTCATCGCATCCTCAAATCAGAAAAAAGCGGGCGCCATACAGGCCGCCCACCAAAGCTCGTCGCGCTATCCGAGGGCCGAAATGCTTGCGCGACGCCTGAAGGAGTGGTTAGGCCGCGAGGCCGTCGTAGTTCCTGTCCGCGAAATCCGCATCACCGGGGTGGCGACTGGTGCCGTCCGCCCTGTGCCAACAAAACAGTGAGCCGCGCCGATGCGGAAACCAGTATCCAGAGCAGTCGCAACGGCACCTCGTCGTATCGCGTCGGTTCATCCAGCGATCTGCGCGCCAGGTGCGGCGTCCGCATACTGCGCAGGCTGGGACGCGGTAATACTGATCAATCGGACGCCTGAGGCAGCGGCGCGTATTGCAGTGGCGGCATCGGACGTGGCAGCGGGCCATGAACAATCCTTTAAGGAGTCCTGATCCTACGGATCGGAATATGAAAGGTGAGAACTTTCGGGATTAAACGCAGTGACGCACCTTGCAGCGCGCGACTTTTTCCTCGTGCTCCGACACCACCGATCCATATGCGAGGAAGATTGCTATGGCGATTGCCGCGCCGATCCAGATTTTCACGAGCGCCATGAGGTCACCGTTTCGCGTCGAGATAGCCAAGGGAGTAGGAGAGGCTCTGCGACCGCGGCGGTCGGCCGCGCATCGCGTCGATCCAGCCACGCCCATACTGCGCAATCCGATGTTGCTCCATCATTTCAGCGCCTCCAGTGATCGCGATAAGCCTGGCGAATCGAATGAACGTGAACGGCGATCGCCGTCACCGACAGGGCAAATGCTGCACAGATGAGCTCGCTCATGCCGGCACCTTTCCAGCATTGGCGGCGCAATAGTCGATGACCGACTGAACCGTGGTGAGCTGGAGCATTTTGCTGTCAGGGATCTCGAAGCCGAATTCGTCTTCGAGCGTCATGGTCATCTCGACGATGTCGAGGGAGTCGGCGCCCAGGTCGGTCTGGAGCGAAGCGCCGTTGTCGACCGCGGGATCGCTAATGCAGAGCTGCTCGCGGATGATCGTCTTGACTCGGTGCTCGGTGGTTGCTTGGGCGTCGCTCACTTCATTCTCCTAGTTGGTGGTCACAGCCCTCATGGGTACGCATCGCCTTCCGCTGGGGCGGTGGCGCAGCGAGGGGTGCTGCGTTGGAGTGAAGTATAGAAAAACTAGACAATCAAGGTCAAGAAAAACTTGATGCCCGATAGGATGGCGGGTGGGCGTGGGCGCAAAAAAGCCCGCTCAAGGCGGGCTTAGATGTGCGGGCGAGAGGGTTAGAACAGATTCGGCTTGGACGGATCGGCCTTCACCAGCCTGATGCTGATGTGGTTCGATGTTATGGCTTTAATGTGCGGCATATCCAGTCGCGGCGGGCACGAGTCCAGCGTGAGTTCTGAGGCGCTGCTGGTGATTCGCTCGGTATCCGATACGCGCTGATCCCAGTCGGCTGCGACGGTCCCCCATGTGACCTTGAAGGCCGCGCCATTCCCGTAAACGCATTGCTCTTCATGCTGATCATTATTCGGCTTGCCGGGCCCAAACTTGTCCACCAACTGAGACTTGGCTTGCGCGAATGAAGTATCGTCGAGCTTTATTAAGAATCCGGTGAGAGCGCCGCCCACGAATGTGAATGACGCCTCCCTCGGCTCACGGTCAAATGGAGTCGCTATCACAGCCGTATAGAGCGATTCGCCCGTGTTGCGATTCGGCGCGCTTGATTCGTGCGGCACGAAAGGCCCAACCAGGTAGACGCCATCGGCCGCCTTGAGCTTCTCCAGCGATTCTTGCGTCATGCCGATCTTGATGGCCCCGAATCCAGATGGTCCAGTTGGCGTAGCGACCGGTGCCGGCTTTGCGATATTGGTTGGCTGGTGGGCCTTTTTGTTTTTGTATTGAGCCTGCGCGTGTGCGTTTCCGATGGCAAAAGCCGCAGCAATAGCCATCAAGATGGACCTCTTCACTTTCCACCCCTCGGTGATTGATAATTTTTCAATTGCTACACATCAAATCCTGCGTGACGCACCACTCCTGCGAAGTGATCCCCATCGCCAAGCTTTGTATATCGCTCCGGCCAGTCTGGATTGATTGCCTCGAGGTAGAGGTCGCCGTCGATAAGTGAAAGCTTCTTGAACGTCGCCTTTCCGTCTCGCAGCGCGACAACAAACTTACCCGGCAGCACCTCAGCGCTCGGGCTTACGAATAGCTTTATGCCGTCTGGAAATGATGGGGATACGCCGGCTGGCGCAGTCATCGAGGGACCCCGCACTGCTACAACGAAGCCGCAGGGGCCGAGGTCGATATGGCATTGATGCCAGGCGGTACTCTCATCCGGCACGAAGTTCTCACACAGCTCAGTCCACATCCCTGCTTGCACCCACGATATTTCGGGGTACAGCCTTGGCTTAAGGTCTGGCCCCATTACAAAATTATCCCCTGCGGTCGGGATATTGTAAGTGGATTCTGAGGAACCTTTCGTTTCACGCGACGTGTCGTGCGGCAGCGTTGCGCCGGTTATTTCCGCGATCTGCTGAAGCTGGGCATAGCTTGGCTCGTGCCGGCCGTTCTCCCATGCCGATACGTTTCCTTTCGTTACCCCGAGCCGCTCGCCTAGCTGCTCTTGGGTGAGCTTTGCGCCACTTCTGGACGCGCGGATCCAATCTTTCAGTTCCATGCGGGGAGCGTATAGGAAATCTACACGGCTTTGGTCTATGTATTCTTTACTTTCAGGTCTAGCAAATCTATACTTGCTCGAACAATTATTCATGGCCTTCTGACCCAATGTGCAAACACCCGATCGAGACTGCGGCATCCATCGCAGGTAGTTACGAGGCGCTGGCGCGGCAACTCGGCGTAACGAAGGGCGCAGTCCATCAATGGAAGCTGCCGGGGAGAAAGGTGCCAATCGAACATTGTGCGCGCGTCGAAGCTATTACAGGCGGCGCCGTCACACGCCAGATGCTTCGCCCCGATGACTGGGCCGTAATTTGGCCTGAACTCACCGACCCATCGAGCACTGACGCATCCGACGACACCCAACCGCCAGTAGGTATGCCGGACAAGAAAGAAGGAGCCTGACATGAAGACCCTGTATGCCCGTTTCGTCTTGTGGCTGATCCGGCCGGCCTTGGATTCTGCCGCGCTCGCTGGAGCGCGGCAGGGTGGGGTCATCTGGCGAATTTCTACTCCAAAAGGCCCAGATGCAGTTGACGCGTCACCCCCGGCAGGGACGCCGGACGAGAAGGAGGCTCTCCCATCATGAAGCGCTTCCTTTCATGGTTTCGACGCCGGCTGCTGGTTCGCTTGACCGTTCAGCGTGGATTAGTTTTGCGCCCCGGCGACACGGTCGTGATTGGCGTTGATCCCGACTGGCTTGCTCGCTTCGACTTCGAGGAGCTTCAAGCGCGACTCGAGGAGCGACACGCGGGCGTGAAGTTCCTTTATGTCGCGGACTTGGGTCGGATCTTCCTGCTTGGTGGCTCGGGCTGTGAAGAATGCGGCAACGATCGAAAGAGCGGTCGTGAATAAGGCTTTGATAGCCCAATGCTCGACTCGCCGAAGCGAGCTGAGCGCATCGCGAAGCGGTGCGAGTAGGGCGTGCTGAGTGCAAATCGGTTGGCCGTAGTTGTCCTGTACGTATCGGTCGCGCCAAAGCGGTTTCATGGGGTTTCAGTTCGAAGGTTGATTCGCGGCGTGGAAACCTGATTCTGCCACGGGCGAGAGACCCCACCATTTCACTGAAAAAGGAGTGCAGATGCACCTTCCGCACCATCAAAAAATGCTCCAGCGAGCAGTCGTCGACGGCAACCTCGATCAGGTGATCGAGCGGATCGCCGCCGAGAATCCGAAGGCTTTTCACGTTGATCTCGGAACGCCTGGCGCTGACGAGACGCTCTCGACGCGCACGTTCTATGACCAGCCGGCCCGGCGGACGCCGATGAAGGGCTTCATCAAGCATTACGTGCCGACGGCAGAGGCTGCGTGACATGGCGCTCACCGCGGCTGAGCAGAAGCAGATTCGCGAGGCCCTGTGTGCGATAGCGGTTCGCGGGTCTCGGTTTCCGGACGAACTGCAGCAGGCTCGCCAGAACCTGACGCAGCAGTTTGAGGCACTGAAAGCGGCTGCAACGCCGCAAGCAGCAGCAGAGAAGTGACGGCGGGCGCCGCGATGGCGCGAGCAGCACCCGCCGGGTTGCACGGTCGTTTCATTTTTCTCTCCCTGAACATCTTTGACTGCACTTTAGTAGTCCTCATCACGAATTAACACGTTTTATTGGAGCTATTAGTGAACATCCTAGATGCGGCACATTCGGTTGCGCTCGACTACCCCGGCGGCTGCGAATCGCTCGCACCGCGTCTCGGGATGTCGGCTCAGGTTCTGCGCAACAAAGTCAACACGAACAACGAGACGCACCACCTGACGCTCAAGAACGCCGTTGACATGACGGAGAAGACGGACGACGACCGGATTCTCGAAACGTGGGCGCGCGAGCGCGGTTACGCGCTGGTCAAGATCCCGTCGCCGGAAAACTGCTCGGACGGCGAGATCGTCGAGCTGATGGCGAAAACCTGGGAGACGAACGGCGAGATCGGCAAGGAGATCATCCGCACGTTCGAGGACAACCGCGTCGAGCGGCACGAAGTGGTTCGCATCCAAGAGCGCACGTGGAAGCACTTCCAGGTGCTGCTCGGCCTCGTCAGCCGTATCGAAGGCATGGCGGAGGACCAGTAAATGGGCGCGATCCTGCAAGCCGCGGTGCTGACGATGTCGAGCCGGGAGATTGCGGATCTCGTGGAATCCCGCCACGACAGCGTAATGCGCACCATCGAGCGACTGGCCGACCGGGGTGTCGTGACACTTCCGCCGTTGGTGGAAGTGTCCAACCCGGGCCTCGGGCCCAAGACGATCAGGGAGTATCAGGTCGGCAAGCGCGACAGCTACGTAATCGTCGCGCAGTTGTCGCCGGAATTCACCGCGCGCCTGGTCGATCGCTGGCAGGAGCTCGAGCTGTATGCAGCAAACGCGTCGCCGGCCGTGCCGCAGACGTTCGCGGATGCTCTACGCCTGGCCGCGGATCAGCAAGAGCGGATTGACGCGCAGCGCCGGCAGATCGAGCAGCAGAAGCCGGCCGTCGAGTTCGCGCATGCGGTCCGCAACACGACGGACGCAATCAGCATCGGCGATATGGCGCGCGTTCTCGGCATCGGCCAGAACCGGCTTTTCCGCCAACTGCGCGCCGACCACCTCCTGATGGCCGACAACCGGCCGTATCAGCACTACATCGACCGCGGTTACTTCCGCATGGTCGAGAGCGTCTGGATAGACGCCGAGAAAGAGTCGCATCCCACCTTCAAGACGCTGGTCACGGGCCGCGGGCAGGTCTACCTGCAGCGCCGCTACGGCCAGCAACCGGAGCAAGCAGCATGAATACCGAACAGAACCGTCAGGCGCAGGTTGTCGACGAGCGTATGGCGCCGGCGCAGGCCGAAGAGATGAAGCGCATCGTGCGCGACGCCAGCCATCACCCGATGTTCCCGCGCATGTGCCTGTCGTGCGGGGCTCGTGAAACTCTCGACGGCTCTGTGCCGTGCGGCCACTGAGGAGCCTCGCATGGCAAAGAACTCCATCGACGCCTACGGTGCGAAAGGGAAGGGCAATGTGCTCGACTTTGATCCGGGCACGCTGGTGCTCGTGACCGATCCGGCGCACCCGCTCTTCGACGAGCGCGTCCACTGGCCGGTCGACGAGAACATGGTTCGCAACATCATGTTTCAGGGCGTGATTCAGCCGATCGAGGTGACGAAAGACCCGGAAACTGGCGAGGTACAGGTCGTCACCGGGCGGCAGCGCGTGAAGGCAGCCCGAGAAGCGAATCGGCGACTGGTCGATCGCGGGGAACCGCCCATTACAGTGCCGGGGATTGTCCGACGCATCCCGCGCGGCGATCGCGCGTCGGTGTTGTCGGCTGCTATCGCCAGCGAGAACGCAATTCGTCAGCAGGAGACGCCGCTCTCCACGGCCGCGAAGATGGCGCGCCAGCTGCGGATGCGCAGCGAGGCTGACGTGGCGGTCCTGTTCGGCTGCAACGTCCAGACCGTGCGGGCGACGGTTGCACTTCTCGACTGCTGCGAGGCGGTACAGAAAGCCGTGGATGCAGGCCAGATCAACGTCACGCATGCCCGAAAGCTCGCCAAGCTGGAACCCAGCGAGCAGCGTGAGAAGGTCGCGGAACTCGTCGAAGCAGGTGAGGGCAAGACGGGCCATGCACGCTCCCGTGCGCAGCGTGCTGTCGTCGAGGGCGATTCAGCTCCACGCATGCGCTCGCGCAAGCAAGTCGAGACTGCGCTGGCGGCAGCGACCGGCGACGTGGCTGCTGCGCTGCGGTGGGTGCTTGGCCTCGACGCGCAAGTCCCCGGAGGGGCCGCAGAGTGAGCGTCAAGGTGATGAACGCCGTATTCGAGCGCTACCCAGATGGCGGCGGCGAAATGATTCTCGCGCTTGCGCTCGCCGATCACGCGCATGACGACGGCTCGCATATCTATCCGAGCGTGGAGACGCTGGCCAAGAAGACGCGCCAGTCGCCACGGGCTGTTCAGTACCAACTCCGGCGCATGCAGCAGACCGGCTGGCTCATTCTTGTCGGTCAGGCAAAGGGGGGCCGCGGCAACTGCCGCGAGTATCGGATCAGCCAAGAATGGATAAACGGCGCAGAACTTGCACCCATTTCGGCGGGTTCAAAGGGCGCAAAAACTGCACCGAATGGAAAGGGTGCAAACGACGACACAAAGGGCGCAACTGACGACGTAAAGGGTGCAAAACACAGCGCTAAAGGGTGCAAAGCTTTTGCACCCGAATCATCAGGAACCACCAAAGAACCGTCAGAGAACCATCAACCCGCGCGGCGTGCGCCGCGAGTTGCGTTGCATGCCGAACTTCTGAACCTCGAACTTCCGGACTGGCTCCCGTTCGAGGCATGGGACGCATGGTGCGAGCACCGCGAGGCGAAGACGACCGGCAAGAGCGGAATCCCTTGGACGCGTCCGGCGGCCCGCGTGTCGCTGAAGAAGCTCGAGCAGATCCACGGTCGGGGCATGAGCGTTGTCGACGCGATCGACGAGTCTGTGCTCCGCGGCTGGACGGGGATCTGGGAGGCGAAGGCTGCCGACGCTGCGGGCGCGGCTGGCGGTGCCGCTGACGGATGGTGGGGAACCGAGGCTGGCTGGCGCGACCAGGGCAAACGGCTGGGCATCGATGTAGCGCGGTTCCAGTACTTCGAGCAGTTCAAGGCGAAGGTCTGCAAGACGCTCGGCCCTGGGCCGTGGATGGAGCATCTGCTCGCCGCGGTCAGCCGCGAGAGCGAAGAGCGCGGCGAGCACCTGTACGCGTACCTCAACGATATTCCGCGCGACCAGATCGCGCAGCGTGAGGCTGCATGACGAAGCGAACACCCTGGCCGATGCGCATCGACGCCGGCACGACGACGGTCGGCACGGCGCGCGTACGCGACGACTCCCGTCGGGCAATGGCGACGGCGCAGCGCGAGATCTTCGACGCGACTGGCAATCGGCCACCGGTCGATGCGGGGTTCGACGACATCAGCGAGGGCGTCGATGCATCGCCGGTGATGACGCCGTCCTACCGATCGAAGAAGGCGGCAGACAACCCGAAGGCACGCATGCAGGCGCTCGGACGGCTCAAGGCCGGCGCGATGAACCAGACCGAGAAGCGCTATGCGGATCACCTCGAAAGCCGCAAGCGCACTGGCGAGGTCGCGTGGTTCCGGTTCGAGGGCATCAAGTTCCGCCTGGCCGACAACACGTTCTACACGCCCGACTTCGCCGTGATGCTCGCCGACGGCCAGCTCGAGGCGCACGAGGTCAAGGGGCATTGGCAAGACGACGCGCGGGCGAAGATCAAGATCGCGGCCGACCAGTATCCGGTGCGATTCATCGCCGTGATGGCAAAACCGAAGAAGGCCGGCGGCGGCTGGCAAGTGGAGGAATTCTGATGGCCGAGGGAAAGATGGGCTTCACGTCGCGCCGCATCTGCGAATGTCTTCGCGACAATCCGGAGATCTCCATGGCGACGATCGCGAACAAGCTCGATGCGAACATCGAGACGATCAAGAAGCCGGTGAGGAGGCTCGTCGAGCTGGGATACGTCAAGCAGGGCGCCCGGCGGAAGGATGGCTTCACCTATCGCCTTACCGGCAAGCCCTTTCCGTCATCTGCCGACTGGAAGGTAACGCCGGCTTATGCGGCGACGCTTCAACGTCGGGCGGCATTCGACGATGCATTCAGCGTCGTGATTCCTGCGATGCGAGCAATGGTCGACGTCGGCAGGGTTGCGGCATGAGGCTCTATCTCGCCGGCCCGATGAGCGGGTATCCGGAGCTGAACTTCCCGGCATTCAATGCCGAGGCATCCCGCCTGCGCGGCCTGGGCTTCCGAATCGTGAACCCGGCTGAGATCAATGCGAATTCGGGTGCCGACTGGCTCTCATGCATGCGAGCTGACATCAAGCAACTGGTCGACTGCGACGGTATCGCGCTGCTGCCGGGCTGGGAGCGATCCCGTGGAGCGAACGTCGGGCACGTGGTGGCGCGCGGTCTCGGCCTGCGTGTGTACCACGCGCATCACCTGGTCGGCCTCGCGGGCGAATTTCCAGTGTTGAGCTCGGACGCGATCGAGCGGATGGAGGCGGCATGAACTGCAACCCGGGTGATCTGGCTATCGTGACCCGCGGCGCGCGCACGGCGATCGAGAAGAAAGTGCTCGGCCGCATCGTGCGCGTTACGACCGCCGACGAGCAGGCGGTCTGGACGATAGAGGGGCCAATCTGGCTTTGGCATGCGGGCCGCTCGTACAAGATCACGGGTATTTGCGACGAGTGCTTGACGCCGCTGCGCGGCGAGCCGGAGATCGAGCACGAGCAGCGGTGCGACGAGGTGACAGCTTGAAGCGATCTGCACCGCTGCAGCGCAAGACGCCGCTGAAGTCGACCGGCTTTAAGCGCAAGACGAATTCGCCGTTCAGTAGCCTGGCGTCGCGCGCGACGCTCGAGCGCCGGACCGCGATCAAGAGCCGGATCAAGAAGCCCACCGTCGCCGAGGGCGCGAAGTATCTGGCCGCCTGTCGCGGCGAGCCGTGCTATCTCCGCGTGCCGGGCGTCTGCCGGCTCAATCCGCTCGACGAGACGGTTGTGCCGTGCCATTCAAATCAAGGGCGCCACGGCAAGGCTGGCAACTTGAAGGCGAAAAACGAATTCACGGTTCCGGGCTGCATGCGGTGCCACGCATGGATCGATCAGAACCGCGTCGGCACGCCGAGGCAGGTCAAGTTCGACGTGTGGGATCTGGCATTTGAAGAATGGGTGCAGGTGCGCGCCCGGAAGATGGGAATTGAGGAGGAAGCGTGCGACTTGTCGTGAAGATGGCTCTACCGGCCGTGCGCCACTGGCGCCACTACCGCGCGAATTGGGCGACGTTTGAATGCCGTGCGGTTCGCTTGCGCGGCCCGGTTCGTCAGGGGATTCCATCGAAGCCAGTGCCGGCATGGATCTACGCAGATGTGATCGTGCCGGACAAGTACCGAGATCAGGCGGCGCCGCATGCATGGAATCCGGACGGCACATATCCGGTTGAGGTGCCGGTGAACTGGAATGCAAAGACCCTCGCGCCGTTTCTCGCGAGCGGCGACCTTGAATGGAATGTGGAGGAAAACGCGTGACCGCATTTGCATACATCGACATCGCCGACGTGCCGACTCATCTGCGTGAAACGAGCGCGCAACGCATCGACAGCCTAACGGGCGCGACACTCATCGCGTTCGAAGGCTGCCCGCTCATCGGCCAGAGTGAGCCGGAAAAGCCGCAGCAGATCGAGTTTCCATTCCCGCGACTGCAGGCGATCAGATGGCAGTTGGTCGAGTGGCTGTCGTATTACGGGATCAACTTCACGGTCGTGTTCTGACGTCCCGCAGGCAAAAACGAAATATCGAAATTGATGAAAACACAAGGAGCCAGCATGCAAGCGGTCAAACACGAAGGCATATTCAAGAGCCCGCAAGAGGCGATCGTTTTCGCATGCAACTACAGTGACCAGCAATACGCGTTGTCGCCGATGGCGAAGATCCTGCAACGCGGTGCGTACGGAAGCGGGCGCGGGCTGATCGGCCTCGACGGCGCCGGCCAGGCGGGCATGGTGTTCGCCGAACTGCACCGACTCGACTACTGGCAGTTCGTCGCGCTTGTGTCGAGCAAGATCAAGCGAAGCGAGCAATGCAATTGTGGGTTCGCATGCTGCCGCGGCTGGAAGATCACGAAGCAATTTGACGAGGCGGTTAGCCAACTTGCAGATCACGTCGGCGAGGCATTGACGCCTGTTCCGCCCGTGAAGGAGTTTCGGCGCGCGGTCATCAGGAAGTACTTCGGCGAGAAGGAGAACGTCAACATCGTTGCAGAGAACCTTGGGATTCCGCCGCGCACGGCCGAACGTCACGCGGCAGCGATCCGGCGTTACATCAAGGATCTCGAGAGGAACGGACTGACGAAGCTGAGCGAGCGTCTCGACGAAATTGGCATGCTCATCTCGGAAACTGCTTGACTGGCGGAAATCCCCGCCATATAGTCCGTTTTCATATACCGTACCGATGGTGCGAACACGAAGCCCGCAAGCGAAAGCAAGCGGGCTTTTTGCGTTTGGAGTTCAGATGGACAACCAGCACAAGCACATCAAGGGCTATCGCGATCTATCGGCCGCCGAGATCGACCTGATGAACCGAATCAAGGCGAAGGGCGCCGAGCTGATCTCGTTGCAATTCGAGCCGAAAAATCTGCTCGATACGCAATGGGCGACGAAGCGCAGCGACGCGCAGCGCTCACTCGATCGGCCGGAGGGACTCGGCGTCGACATCTCGCAGGGGGCGACCGACGAGTGCCGTGAGTTTCAGCGCTTCGAGGCAGCTGAGCCGCACCGCTGGGTCGCGATCGCCAAGACCGACATTCAGACCGGAATCATGGCGTTGGTGCGTGCTGTCGCTCAGCCTGCAGGTGTTTGAGCCGCAAGCATTGAAGCAATGGGTCGAAAGCTGACGACGCTCAAGCCGCGCGTGCAGGTACTGACAGCCACGCGCGTGCCGATGCTCGAAGCGAAGGCCGGCACGACGCCGCGCATTCGCGGTAGTCGATGGGTCAAGACGCGGCAGCGCATCGCTGTCGCGCAGGAGTTCAAGTGTCGGCGCTGCGGCTGCGTGTGGTTGCCGTGGCGAGATCAGGTCGATCACGACGTGCCGCTCGAGCAAGGCGGCAGCAACGACGACGGCAACCTGCAGCTGCTCTGCGATGACTGTCACAAGGTGAAGACGGCTGAGGAGGCGCGCAGCCGTTCGGTGCGCCTGTGAATGCGATTTATTCGCATTTGCGGCGGGGGGTGTCGAAAGTCTGGCGTTGCACATCGCGGGACACCGCCCGACCTCCCACGCGGAGAAAAAATCGCCCCTGGAGGATTTTGTTAATGGCTTTAACAGGCAAAAAGAGGCTATTCGCCGATGCCGTTTTAGCCGGGAAGTCCAATAGGGACGCGGCAATCGCGGCCGGCTACAGCGCTAAGACGGCGTCGGCGGCCGGATCGCGACTTGTTAAAGACAAGGACGTCGCCGCGTACCTCGCGGAGCGCAAAACGAAGCCCGCGCCGAAGCGGAAGTCGGCACCGCTGGCGGGAGACGACCCGGTCACGCAAGCGGCGGTCGCCGCCGGGTTCGATCTGGCCGCGATCCTCACTTACAAGGATCCGAAAGACTTCCTGCTCGCGGCGATGAACGATCAGCTCACCGAGCCGAAGCTGCGGATCGACGCGGCAAAGTCCCTCATGCCGTTCATGCACCAGAAGCTCGGCGAGGGCGGCAAGAAGGTTGCGCAAGCGGAGGCCGCGAAAAAGGCGGCCAGCAAATTCGGCGCACTGACGCCCCCGAAGCTCGTCGTCAACAACAGGAAGTGATGCATGGAATGGTCAACCGCATGTCCGGACTGGGCCGAACGGCTCAAGTCGGGGAGGTCGATCATTCCCCCGCCGATCTTCCCGGAGCAGGCCGAGCAGGCGCTCGCTGTATTCAAGGAGCTGAAGATCGTCGACGCGCCGGGTAGCCCGACGTTCGGCGAATCGTCGGCGGAGTGGGTGTTTGATCTGGTCGCATCGATCTTCGGTGCCTATGACGCGGAGAGCGGCCGGCGCCTGATTACTGAGTGGTTCGTCTGCATCCCCAAGAAGAACAGCAAGTCGACGCTTGCCGCGGGGATCATGATGACGGCCATGATCCTGAATTGGCGCATGTCGGCGGAGTACGCAATCCTCGCCCCGACGATCGAGGTCGCGAACAACAGCTTCGCGCCGAGCCGGGACATGGTGAAGCATGAGGAGGAGCTCGACGATCTCTTCCAGGTGCAGACGCACATCAAGACGATCACGCACCGAACGACTGGCGCGACGTTGAAGGTGGTGGCGGCCGATTCGAACACGGTCGGCGGGAAGAAGAGCGTCGGTACGCTGGTTGATGAGGTGTGGTTGTTCGGCAAGCAGGCGAATGCCGAGAACATGCTGCGCGAAGCGATCGGCGGCCTGGCATCGCGTCCGGAAGGGTTCGTGATCTACCTCACGACGCAATCGGATGATCCGCCGGCCGGCGTGTTCCTGCAGAAGCTGCGTTATGCGCGCGACGTGCGCGACGGGAAGATTCACGATCCGTGCTTCGTGCCGGTGATCTTCGAGCATCCGCCGGACATGGTCGAGCGGAAGGAGCACCTGCTCTCCGAAAACCTTGGGATGGTCAATCCGAACCTCGGCTACTCGGTCGACCAAGCGTTTCTGGAGCGCGAATTCCGCAAGGCGAAGGAGGGCGGCGAAGAGTCGTTCCGCGGCTTCCTCGCGAAGCACGCCAACGTCGAAATCGGGCTCGCGCTCCGGTCGGACCGGTGGGCTGGCGCCGATTACTGGGAGGGGCAAGGCGTCCAGCGGCTCTCGCTCGAGGATCTGATTGCCAGGTCCGAGGTGATCGACGTCGGCATCGACGGCGGCGGCCTCGACGACTTGCTCGGTCTGGCCGTGGCCGGGCGCGAGGCCGGTACAGGAAACTGGCTCCTCTGGACGCACGCGTGGGCGCATCCATCGGTGCTCGAGCGACGCAAGGCCGAGGCCGCGCGCTTCGAGGACTTTTCGAAGGATGGCGACCTAACGCTCGTCGAGGTGATCGGCGACGACGTCGACGAGCTGGCCGGGTACGTCGCGCAGTGCGAGCGGTCCGGTCTGCTCGACAGAGTCGGCGTAGACCCTGCGGGGATTGGCGCGATCCTTGACGCACTCGTCGATGCCGATGTTCCTGAGGACAAGGTGCTCGCGATCTCGCAGGGCTGGAAACTCACTGGCGCGATCAAGACGACCGAGCGGAAGCTCGCCGAAGGCGGCCTGCTTCACGGCGGTCAGCGTCTGATGAACTGGTGCGTCGGCAACGCGCGCGTCGAGCCGCGCGGCAACGCGATCCTGATCACCAAGCAGGCCAGCGGCACCGCGAAGATCGACCCGCTAATGGCGACCTTCAACGCGGTATCCCTGATCAGTCTGAATCCGCAGTCAGCACCGAAACCTGGAATTGTGATCCTATGAGCGAAGCGGTATTCAAGGCAGCGCAGGCGAAGGCCCGGACGCCGGGTTCGTCGGTGCTCAATGCCTGGCGCGCGCAGCATGGGCCCGAGGCGACGGGGCGCATCAACAACATCAACGAGACGCGGCAGAGCCTGACCGTTCAGGAGCTGGCGAACATCATCGGCGGCGGCGCGATCAGCAACGCCGGCCCGGTCGTGAACGAGACGACCGCGATGAAGGTGTCGGCCGTCTACGCGTGCGTCGCACTGATCGCGGGCGCAATCTCGACGTTGCCGATGCCGGTCTATCAGCGCACCGCGACGGGCCGGGAGCGCGTCGAGCATCCGTATTGGTGGCTCCTGAATGAGCAGCCCGACGCGGACGTTTCCGCGGCGGTGTTCTGGGAGTACATGGTCGCGGCCCGGCTGTTCTACGGCGACTGTTTCGCAGAGATTGTGCGACCGTCGTTCCGCAGCAACCTGGTAACGGGATTCAAGGCGCACCACCCGCTGCGCGTTTTCCCGTTCCGCGACAGTCAAGGTGATCTGTATTACCGCGTGCAGCCACTTGTCGGCGCCGAGTACATCCTGCATCCGGCCGACATCATCCATATCCCGAGCCTCGGCTACGACGGGATTCGCAGCCCGAGCCCGATCACGTATGCAGCTCGCCAGTCTGTCGGGACGTCGCTCGCGGCGGCTGAGTACAGCGCGCGATTTTTCTCGAATGGCGCCCGCCCGGACTTCGCGCTGACGACCGACGGCAACATGACGGAGGAGCAAGCAAAGCTTCTCCGCGCGACATGGGGCGAGCGCCATAGCGGCGTCGCAAACTCGCACCTTCCGGCGATCCTCACTGGCGGATTGAAGGTTCAGGAACTGACCATGTCGCCGGTTGACGCTCAGATCCTCGACACCTGCAAATGGGACCTCGAGGAGATCTGCCGGGTGCTCGGTGTTCCGCCGTTCATGGTCGGATCAACCGAGAAAACGACGTCGTGGGGAAGTGGCCTCGAAAACATGGGGCGCGGCTTCGTGAAATTCACGCTTTTGCGCGATTTGCGCAAGTTTGAGCAGGAATTCAACCGGAAATTGTGGCCGACTCGGCAAAAATTCTTCGTCGAATTCGACGTTTCAGGCATGGAGCGAGGCGATCTCAAGAGTGAGAACGAAGCGCTCCGAATCGCGCTCGGTCGCGCTGGCGAACCCGGCTGGATGACTCAAAACGAGGTCCGCCACATCAAGCTTCTGCCTCCCGTGGAGGGCGGCGACACGATCAACAGCGGGGTCGCCCAAACGGCGAACGTGGCTGAACCCGCCCCGACGACCGAGACGGCACCGAAGCCGGGCGGTCAACCTGACGAAGGAGCATCATGAGCAAGCTGATCCAACTGTTGGCGAAGAATCGTCGGCAGGGACGCCCGCGCGCGTTCGCGGTGCAGGGCGATGACGTGACCATCTATATCTATGACGCCATCGTGCCCGATGACGATACGGCAGAGTGGTGGGGTGGCGTCTCGGCGCAGTCGCTCGTTCCGCAGATCCGCGCGATCAACGGCGGCACGATCCATTTGCGGATCAACTCGCCGGGCGGTGACGTGTTCGCGGCGCAGACGATCTGTGCGGCAATCCGCGACACCGGCGCCAAGGTGATCGCGCACATCGATGGTTACGCCGCGAGTGCGGCAACCATCATCGCATCGGCCGCCGACGAGGTCGAGATGTCGGACGGCGCGATGTACATGATTCACTGCGGATGGACGATCGCCATCGGCAACTCGGCCGACATGACGGCCGTGGCGGCGCTGCTGGACAAGACGGACGGCGTCATCGCCAGTCAGTATGCGAAGCGCTCGGGCAAGAGCGCTGACGACATGAAGACGCTGATGCAAGCCGAAACGTGGTTCACGGCCGAAGAGGCGGTCGAGATAGGCCTGGCCGACCGAATCACCGAAAGCGCCGAGAAGGTTCAGGCGTCCTGGGATCTGAGCGCGTATGCGAACGCGCCGAAGCCGGAAGCGCGGCAGCAGTCCGAGAACATCGACGCAATTACCGCAGAGCATCGACAGCGTCAGCAACAGCGCCTCCGCATGCTGAACTGCATCAACCATCAGTGACGCGCCTCGCGCAACTGAGATCAGCCGCCCTCGGGCGGTTTTTTTTCGTCCCCACGACCTGCGCGAGCGGTCAACCCTGAACGGAGAGAGTCACATGAAGCTGCAACAGCTGCGCGAATTGCGCAACCAGAAGGCGAAGGAAGCCAACGAGCTGAACAACAAGTACCCGGCCGACCAGCGCATGCCGGCGGCCGACTCCGAGCGCATGGATGCGATCCTGGCTGAAATCGAGGCGATCGACGGCGACATCGCGCGCGAGAACCGCCGCGTGCAGCTGGCCGCCGACGACCCGGCCGCGATCGAAGCAGCGGCGCGCAACGCGGCGACGCGGAATCCGGCGCAGCATGGCGACGAATCGAAGGCGCTCCGCGCGTTCCTCGCCGGCGGCATCGTCAACATGGCGGATGAAGATCGCGCGCGCATGCTTGCGCGCCAGACGCCCGACATTCGGAACGCGATGTCGACCACGACCACCACGGAAGGCGGTTTCACGGTCGCGACCGAGTATCAGCGCTCGCTGGAAATCGCGATGAAGGCATACGGCGGCATGCGACAGGTTTCGCACGCGATTCGCACCGCCACCGGCGCGACGATGAACTTCCCGACCACGGATCCGACCGCTGAAGTCGGCGAGATCGTCGGCCAGAACTCGCCGGTGAGCACGCAGGATACGTCGTTCAACAACATTTCGCTCGACGTGTTCAAGTACAGTTCGAAGAAGATCGCGTTGCCGTTCGAGCTGGTGCAGGACAGCTTCATCGACATCGAGGCGTACATTCAGTCGCTGCTCGCGATGCGCCTCGGCCGTATCCAGAACTCGCATTTCACGAATGGCACGGGCACGGGCCAGCCGCGCGGCCTCGTCACGGCGGTCAGCTCGGGTAAGGTCGGCGCGACCGGCCAGACGCTGAGCGTTGTCTATGACGATCTCGTCGACCTCGAGCATTCGATCGATCCAGCATACCGCAACCAGCCCGGCGTCGGCTACATGATGCACGACTCGTCGGTGAAGGTCGTTCGCAAGATCAAGGACGGCCAGAATCGGCCGATCTTCGTGCCGGGCTACGAAGCGGACGCGATGATCAACGGCGGCGCGCCGGACCGCCTGATGGGGCGCCCGATCTACATCAACCAGGATGTGCCGGTGATGGCGGCGAACGCGAAGTCGATCCTGTTCGGCCAGTACAGCAAGTACGTCATCCGCGACGTGATGGATCTCACGATCTTCCGCATGACCGACTCGGCCTTCACGCTGAACGGTCAGATCGGCTTCGTCGGCTTTCTCCGGACCGGCGGCAACCTGATCGACGCCGGCGGCGCCGTCAAGGCATACGCCAACTCGGCGACGTAAGCGCTGCTGCTCAGAGCGAGGCGGACTTCGGTTCGCCGCTTCTTCTTCCTCCCGGAGTAAATCATGGCAAAGACGCAAACCGCGCGTGCGCGCGCGCTTTCGGACAACGAGAGCCTCGGCTTCAAATGCGAGCAGCTCGTCGAGGGCCCGGAGAAGGTCATCCAGGCACTCACGGACGCCGGCGCGGTCGACAACCATCCCGACGCGGTCGAATACGCCACGAAGCAGGGCGCAAAAGTGGTCGCTCTCGCCGATCCGGATGCGGCGGCGGAACTCGCGGCATCGGTGATCGAGAACAAGCAGGCCGAAGCGGACGGCGCGGCCCAGGATCCGGCGGCGTAAGGCATGGGGATCAGGCTCACACAGGCGCCCGCGGAGGAGCCGGTCACGCTGGAGGAGGCGAAGCTGCACCTCCGCGTGATCGACTCGTCCGAAGATGCGCTGATCTCGCTGCTTATCAGCGCTGCGCGCGTGCACGCGGAGAATGTCTGCCGGCGCGTGTTCGTCACGCAGAAGTGGGATCTGTTCCTCGACGCGTTTCCGTTCTACACGTACTACGGAGTGATCCCCGGATACGTGCCGGTCGACCAGCTGCCGGCTGCATGGATGACGATGCGGAACTACGCGGTCCGCTTTCGCGGCAGCAAGATCGACATCCCGTTCCCGCGGCTGCAGTCGGTCGATGTGGTGAAGTACATCGATGCGTTCGGCAACCAGCAGACGATGGACCCATCGCTGTACGTCGTCGATAACATTAGCGAGCCGGGTGTCCTGACTCCGGCGACCGGGCGGTATTGGCCCGACACGCTCAACACGACGAACGCGGTGCAGATCAGCTTCACGGCCGGCTACGGCGACGCATCGGCTGTCCCCGCGGGGATCAAGTCGTGGATCCTGATCCGCCTCGCGACCCTGTACGAGAACCGCGAGGAGGTCGCGATTCTCAATCGTGGCCAGGTGCATGACCTGCCGTATGTCGATCAGATTCTCGATCCGTACCGTATCTGGGGGTACGCCTGATGCGTTCGGGGGATTTCAACCGGCGCATCACGATCCAGGTCAAGCAGGCCGGTCAGGACGACCTGGGGCAGCCGTTGACGAGCTGGGTCGACGTGGCGGCCGGCGTCCCTGCGTACCTGCTCGCCTCGACCGGCAGGGAATACGTCAACTCCGGCGAGGAAATCAGCAAGGCGCAGGTGAGCATGCGGATTCGCTGGCGTACCGACGTCACCGCGGCGATGCGCGTGCTGTACGACGGCGGCATCTTCAACATCGAGGCTGTGCTTCCGGATTACGCCGGACGGCGATATGTCGACCTGGCGTGCAGCGTAGGGGCGAACCATGGGTGATCCATCGGGCGCAATCGTAGCGAATCCGCTGTCGGCCGAGCTGATCGTCGTCGGCGCACTGAAGTCTCTCGTCGCGAATGGCGATGGGACGCACCGCTGCTTTCCGGATGTCGCGCCAGAAGGAACGGCGCGACCGTACATCACGTACATGGCGGCCGGCGGTCAGTCGGCGAACTACCTCGACGACACCGTCGCGCTGCAGAACTCGCGGATGCAGCTGAATGTGTGGGCTGACGATCGCGCCGGCGCAAGTCGGCTCATGCAGGCTGTGATTGCAGCGCTCACCGGCCCACCGATTAACGCCACGAGCATCGGCGCGCCAGCAAGCGTGTATGAGGCAGATACGAAGCTGCGCGGATCGCGCCTCGATTTCTCGATCTGGTTCACCCCGTAATTCCCGGCCCGCGAAAGCGGGCATTTTCTTTTGAGAGGTATGGACATGGGATCCACCGCAGTTTCGGCGCAGGGCTCGAAGATTGAAATCCAAGGTTCGGGCGTCAGTACGCCGAAGAACATCTCCGGCCTGGCGCTCGGGTTTCCGACGATCATCTCGTCGTCGGCACACGGCTTCCAGAACGGCGACATCGTCACGTTCGCCGGCCTGCTCGGCAACACGACCCTGAACGGCGTCACGGCGACCGTGAAGAACGTCACGGCCGGCACGTATGCCGTCGACGTCGATACGACGGGGGGCACCGCCTATACCAGCGGCGGCACGGCGACGCCTAATACCTGGGTCAAGGTCAAGAACGCAAAGGCGTTCAAGGGCTTCGATGGCAAGCCGGCGAAGATCGACGTGACCAACCTCGACAGCGCGATGAAGGAATCGCGCCCCGGTCTGGTGGACGGGGGGCAATTCAGCGTCGATGTCGACATCGATGTGACCGACCCCGGTCAACAGGCGTTGCGCGCCAATTTCCTCACCGGCGCAATCACGAACTTCCGCTTGACGCTACCGAATGGCAAGACGCGTACGTTTCCGGCGTACGTCGAATCGTTCCCGTGGGACGGCGGCGTCGATAAGGTCGTGACGTCGACCGCCAACCTCATCATCACCGGCCTCTGGACCGACGCGTAACGCGCGGTTGCGGCTCACTATCAGGAATTGATCTACACCATGACGACTTTCTCGAAAGACAACAAGGCGACGATCCTCGCTGCACCGCACCTCAAGACCGACCGCGTTGATGTGCCCGAATGGGGCGACGGCGTGACGGTCATCGTCGCAGAAATGACCGGCGCGGCACGCGACGCGTTCTACGCCGCGCGCGACGGTGCCGATAAGAACGCGATCAGCGAATCGCAGGCTCAGCTGCTGATGGCGACTGTCGTTGACGATGCCGGTCAGCCGGTGCTCGACGATGGCGATATTGCCGCGCTGCGCGCGCAGGGCAGCGCCGTGCTCGACCGAATCGCGGACGCCGCGATGAAGATCAACGGCATGACCGCGACGGCGGTGGAGGATGCGGCAAAAAACTCCGCAGCCGCCCCGAGCGGCGATTCTGGTTCCGCCTCGCCGGCCATCTCGGCTGCACAGTAGGCGAGCTGCAGCAGCGCATCACGAGCGCGGAATTCGTCGAATGGATGGCGTTTTTCGACATGGAGCCATGGGGCAGCCATATCGACGACCTCCGCGCCGGCACGATCGCGTCGATGGTCGCGAACGTCAACCGCGACACGGAAAAGCGGCCGGATCCGTTTGAGCCGCTTCACTTCATCACGTGGAACGATCGGCGCGCATCGGAGAAGGAGCCCGAGCCGATCCTGCTCGACGATCCCGAGGCGCAATCGCAGCTTATTCTCATGAGCATGTCCCCGGCGAAGCATGGCTGACAGTCTTTCAATCGAAAACCCGGATGGCCTGACTGCAGCAATCGACGCTCTTTCGCAGGTCGCGAGTGAGTCGGTTTTGCGGCAGGCGACCGTCGCCGGCGCGCGCGTGATCTTCGACGAGGTGAAGCTGCGCACGCCGATCGGCATCGCAACGTGGGAGAGCCGAAACGGGAAGCAGAAGCGCTATCCGGGTTTCCTCCGCGACAACATCCTGATCGCATACGACAAGGAGCGATCGGCCGACGGGCTTCGTGCCACGTACCTAGTGACGTGGAGTAAGGATGCCTTCTATGGGAGGTTCGTCGAGTACGGCACGTCGAAGATGGCCGCGAATCCTTTCTTGCGCCCCGGATATGACGCCTCGAAGGACGCCGCAGCAGAGAAGTTCAGCGAAGTGATTGACGAGAAGGTCAAGGAGTTGACGAGTGGCTAACGAAACCGTTGTCCGGTTGACCGGCGATGCGTCCGGATACGTCTCCGAGATGGAGCGTGCGCGCAAGAGCGCCGCCGATTTCATGACGAGCCAGGACACGCTTCGTCAGCGCATGACCAATACGGTCACGGCGATCGAGAATTCTCGAAAGGCCATCAAGGAGCAGGGCGACGAGGCGCTGTTGGCGTTCAACAAGTCCGCACGTTCGGCCGAAAACTGGCTGAACGCGCTCCAGAAGCAGGCCGATCAGGCCGGAAAGACGCGCGCCGAACTGATGGAGCTGCGCGCGGCCGAGCTGGGCGTATCGGATGCTGCACAGCCGTTCATCGACAAGATCAAGTCAGCCGAGGCGGCCATGAACGGCGGCGGCCATGCTGCGCACGGTTTCAACCTTGCGACAGCCGGCGCCCGGCGCGAGCTTCTCGTTCTGGCGCACGAGGCATCGCAGGGCAACTGGAAGAATTTCGGCGGCTCCCTCATGGTGCTTGGTGAGCGGACGGATGCGATGTCGATGCTGATGACCAAGAGCGTGCTCTCGGTCGGCGCGTTCATCGCCGTTATCGCGTCCGCAGCGGCCACCGTCTACCACGCACGCGAAGTCCTCGCCGATTATGGTGAGCAGATCGAGACCCTGCACCAGAAGACGGGCGTCTCGACCGACAGCATCCAGCAATGGGCCTTCGCAACGAAGTCTGTCGGTGTCGACACGAAGGAGGCGACAAAGTCCCTGGCTGGCCTCGGTGAAGCGCAAAACAAGGCGATCAACGGGAACAAGGATTCCGCAAAGGCGTTCGCTGCGATCGGAATTTCGCTTGCGGACCTCAAGAAGAACAGCCCGGACGAGCTGCTCCCGAAGATTGCCGACGCGTTCCATCAGTCGGCGGACGGGGCAGCCAAGGCCGCCGTCGCGAACGAGTTGTTCGGTGCATCCGGCGAAAGCCTGATTCCGTTGCTTGATCGCGGGCGGGCTGGCCTTGATGCGCTTCGCGCCGCTGCCGCTGAATCCGGTGCCGTGATCGGTGGCGAGACGATCGCCAAGATGGCTGCCCTGAAGGAGCAGATGGATCTGTCGAAGGCGAAGATGGATGCCTTGACGCTGAGCGCTAAGGCCCAGCTTATACCGACGATCATCAACCTCACCAATGCCATGACCGGCAACGTTGCAATGAAGCCCCTGCTCGAAGATTTCTATCGGGGCGTGGGCGTCATCATGAAAGCGGCAGCGAGTGCGATCGCTACTGTGGTCATCGGCTTCGAGCAAGTTTCCCAGGTGATCGCGACGACCGTTAAGGTCGTAGGCGCAGCAACGACCGGTCAGTTCAAGAGGGCGGCTGATGAGGCGGACGTTGGGTATTACCTCCTGAAGCGACAAGGGCAGGGGTATGCCTATTTCATGAAAAAGCTCTGGTCGGATGCGGCTGTCCCGCCATCCCGGAAGGATGGTGCGCCCGGAACGAATCAGATCGAGTTCGCGAAGGGCGAGAACAGCGCTCCGAAGGCGTATCACGACGACGCGGCGACTCGTTTGCTGCAGCAGCTTCGTGACCAGGATGCGGAGCTTCGACTCCAGCTCGCGACGACCGACAAGCTGACGAATTCCGAAAAGGAGCTGGCGAAGTTCAACCAGCAGATCAGCGACTGGAAGGGCAAGACGCTCACTGAGGATCAGAAAAGCCTGATCGGGCATCAGGTCGAGATTCGCATTCAGTTGCAGAAGAACATCGAACTCGAGAAAGAGGTCAAGCACCGCGAGGATGTGGCGAAGCTCCAGGAGCGTTCCGCGCAGCTGGCTCAATCCATTGCGGCATTCCAGAAAGGCCAATCTGAGCAGTATTCGCGCGAGCTGGGCGCGATCGGGATGGGTGCGGACGCCCTGAAGAACGTCCAGGCCATCAAGTCCATCTACAAGGAATATCAGCGCCTGCAGGAGCAGCTTGACAAGGCGACGCCGAAGGAACTGATCGGCGGCCCGGATTACCAAAAGGCGGTCGGCGAGATTCAGGCCGGGCTGCAACAGTCCCTGCAGGACTACGACGAGTACTACGCCGCGCTGAAGCTGAAACAGGCGAACTGGATCAACGGCGCGTCGACCGCGCTTGCGAACTATATGGACGAGTCGCAAAACAAGATGAAGCAGACCGAACAGCTGTTCAATACCGTAACGAGCGGGATGGAGTCTGCCTGGGTCAACTTCACGCAGACCGGGAAGCTCAGCTTCACGTCGCTGGTGAACTCAGTAATTGCGGACCTCGCGCGCATGTCGGCAAAGGCGGCGATCAGTGGGCTTCTCGGAAACTTCGCGTCGATCGGTGGCTCTCTGATCGGCGGCTTCTTCGGGGCGAATGCCGGTGTTGCCGCACCCGTCTCGAGCGCGTTGCCGGGTGACTCACTCGACAACATGATCAATCTGACGAACGGATTCGGCACCGGCCATGCGGACGGCGGATACATCACCGGCCCTGGCAGTGGCACTAGCGACAGCATCATGGCTCGACTGTCGAATGGCGAATTCGTGGTGAACGCAGCTGCGACGTCGAAGTACCGCGGCTTGCTCGAGGCGATCAACGGCAAGCAGCCGGTTGCGGCCGCGCCGCGATTCGCGACGGGTGGCTACGTCGGTTCCTCGACGCCGGTTTCGGGTAGCTCCAGCAACGGCATGACGGTCATCGTCGACGCCCCGGTCACTGTAACGGGCGGCAATGGCACGTCCGCTGCCGAACAGCAAAACAGCGCCGAGCTGTCCAAGAAGATCAAGCAGGCTGTTCAGGCTTTGTTGCAGAACGAGCGTAGGCAGGGCGGCGTGCTCTGGAAGCTACAGAACGGATTGAATTAAATGCCCGACACCTTTATTTGGATTCCCACCGTCGCGCAGTATGCCGGTACGACAAAGCTGCGCGTGCGCAAGTCGCAATTCGGCGACGGGTACGAACAGACGGTGCCGGACGGAATCAACAATCGTGTGCTGTCGTTCGCGGTGCAGTTCGTCGGCGGCGCCGACACGATCTCGGAGATTCTCGCCTTCCTCGATGCGCACGTCGGCGTCGGGTTCTATTGGACTCCTCCGCTGCGGCAGCAGTCGCTTTTCAAGTGCGACACATATGCCGACTCCATCCCGGATAACGGCACGTATGCCGTGACGGCGACGTTCACGCAGACATTCGACCTCGGATCATGACAGCACTTCAAAAAATCAATCTGGGAACGGCGCCGGCCGGCTCAGACGGCGATACTGCCCGCTCGGCATTCTCGAAGGTGAATTCGAACGTCGACGTGCTTAATACGCAAGCGGCGCTCACGTCGTCCACGGTGATCACGGCAGCGCAGGCGCTGACTAACGCGTACGTCGGCAAGCGTGTGAATATCAACCTGGCGAGCGCGGGCACGATCAACATGCCGGCAGCCTCGACATGCGCCGCTGATCAGGTGTCGCTTCTGCGCAATATCGGCACGACCGTCGTGACGCTGGCGATCACAACAGGGTCCGGCGATACTGTCGCGCTGTCGAAGCTGAATCCGGGTGAGACGGCTCTGATGGACACCGACGGCGTTCACGCATGGAACGTGCTAATGCGTGGTCGGACGAACAGCGACAATGAAGTTGTCAACGGTAGCTGCACGGTCGGTGGAGCGCTGTCGGTTGCCGGTAACGAAACTGTCAGCGGGACGTTGGTAGTTGGCGGGGCTATAACTGCGTCCGGCGGATTTTCTGCGCGTCCAACGTTCGCTGGGGCAACTCCATGGGACTCCGCGAATCTGAATCCGGTTTCCATAACCGGATCGCAGACAGTGACGGGGGCAAAGACATTCTCGAACACGTTTACGCTGTCGCAAGCAGCAACCGTTAGTCCGTCTCTCGTGCTAAATGCGAACGGCTATGCGCCGTCTCTGAGAAGTATCACGAGCACCTTCTCGACTGATTTTGTAAACAGTGCCGGCACCGCAGTGAATTTTTCTGTTTTCGATTCTGGAGCATCGTCTGCACGAGTGGCATTCTCGGTCGGTGATGCCAGCAACGTCGACAAAGTAACAGTCAAAAATTTTGGCGTCAGTCAAGGCAATGGAGTTGTTTTCCTTCCTAGCTCGAGCGAAAATACTCCGCTGTTGTTCGGAACCTATGGCGGAGGCGTATCGGGTTCTGTCTCCGTTAGTGGTGCAACGACTGCGTTCAACACGAGTTCCGACTATCGCCTTAAGCAGAATTACAGGGCGATCGAGAATGCTCGGGCGTCTATTCGAAAGATTCGCTTTTACACTGGTGAATTCAGGGCAACTCCTGGCGAACAGCATGACTATGTAATCGCGCATGAGTTGCAGGAGATTATCCCGACCGCGGTGACAGGCGAGAAGGATGCGATGGGAGATTGGCACCCGGTATATCGCCAAGGATTCAATCCGACTACGCAGACGCTCATCGATGTGCAGGTTGGTGAAGGAGAAGATGGAGAGCCGATCTTCGAAAAACAGGTGGTAGCCGTGCCGACTCCTGTCGAGCCTGGTGACGTCATCGACGTGGTGCAAGAAATTGCTCCGCAGGCGGTCGACTACTCGAAGTTGGTTCCACGCATTGGCGCAGCCGTACAGGAGATCGATACGGATGTCGAAGACATTAAGGGGAAGTTCGCCGCTCTGCTATTGCGTGTTGAAGCCTTGGAGGGCAAGTGACGATTGCATCCGACATCCAGAAACTCGTGCCCGGTGCACTGATAGAGCTATTCGAGGTGGATTGCACTGCAATCGGTGGCGATATGCTGCGCTTTCACGGGCATCTGCAATCGACCTCGATCTGGTGGCAGGGAAACGAGTACAAGCCGTGGCCGATTCAGGCAAGCGGATTCGAGCATACGTCTAGCGCGCAGCAGCCGTCGCCGACGCTTTCTGTCGGAAACGTCGGCGGCACGATCTCGGCGCTATGCGTCTTCCTTGGCGACATGGTCGGCGCGAAGGTGCGGCGCCGGCGCACGCTGACGAAATATCTGGATTCGGTGAATTTCCCGTCCGGCAACCCGACTGCAGATCCGACGCAAGAGATGGCGCCTGAGCTTTGGTACATCGAGCAGAAGACCGGCGAGACGAACGCGCAGGTCGATTTTATGCTCTCGTCGGCGCTCGACTTTGGCGGCCAGCAAGTGCCGGCTCGGCAGATCGCGTCCGGCTGCCAGTGGCGGTACCGGGACGCAAATTGCGGATACACCGGCACGACGTATTTCGATGCCAAGGACCAGCCCGTGAGCGATCCAGCGCTCGACCGATGCAGTAAGAAGGTGAGCGGCTGCCAGTGTCGCTTCGGCATCAACAACCCGCTTCCGTTCGGGGGGTTCCTCTCCGACACGCTGTCCTGACCTTTCCCCAACCTGCATCCACAACCCCGCTTCGGCTGGTTTTTTATGGACGAACGAATCAAGGCTGCGATCGCCGCGCACGCGCTCGCTGAATACCCGCGCGAGTGCGTTGGCTTCATCGTGCAGACTGACGCCGGCGAAGTCTATCTGCCATGCATCAACCGCGCACCGAAGCCGGAAGACGACATGGCGGTATCTGGCGAGGACTACGCACGCGCCGAAGATATAGGCGAGATCGCAGCGTTCGTTCATTCGCATCCAGGTATGCCGGCGCGCCCGAGCGGCGCTGACAGGGCGATGTGTGAGCAGAGCGGTATCGCGCGCTGGATCATCGTTTCGCTCGGTGTGCAGGCCGATGGCTTGATCGCCATCGACGATTGGTGCGAGTTCGGGCCGTCCGGTTTCATCGCGCCGCTCATTGGGCGCCAGTTTGTGCATGGCGTGCACGACTGCTACGCGATTGTGCGCGATTACTACCGGCTCGAGCGCGGCGTTGATCTCCCTGATTTCGAGCGAAGCGACGAGTGGTGGGATGACGGTCACTCGTCGCTCTATCTCGAAAACTACCGCGCCGCAGGGTTCGAAGACGTGGGGCACGATGCGCCGCTCGAAGTCGGCGACGTGCTGCTGATGCAGATCCGTAGCCGCAACGGCGTGCCAAACCATGCCGGCGTCTATCTCGGCGACAGCCAATTCATCCACCACATGCACGGGCGCCTGTCGGGCCGCACGGTGTGGGGCGGCATGTGGGCGCAAACCCTGCACACGGTGCTGCGCTACAAGGGGTAATCAATGAGCAACACGCTTCGTACCGTACGCCTCTATGGCGTGGCGGGGACCAAGTTCGGCCGCGTGCATCGCATCGCCGTCTCGTCGACGCGCGAAGCCATACGTGCGCTGTGCGTGACGGTTCCCGGATTCGAGAAATTCATGATGTGCGCCAAGGACAACGGCCTGACATTCGCAGTGTTTCATGGCCGCCGGAACGTCTCCGAAGACGAGCTCGAGCATCCGGTCGGGAGGGATGAAATTCGCATTGCGCCGATCCTGATCGGCAGCAAGAACGGCGGCCTGTTCCAGACCATCATTGGGGCCGCGCTGATCGTGGTGGGGGCATTCACGAGCGCATATGGTGGATCAACGCTGATCGGCCTTGGCGCTTCGATGATGCTCGGCGGCGTCATGCAGATGCTGAGTCCGCAGACGAGCGGGCTCGCCGGCGCTGGCCCGAACAACGGAACGTCGTACTACTTCAATGGGCCAGTCAACAGTGCGGCGCAGGGCGAGCCGGTGCCTTTGGTGTACGGCCGCATGGTGGTCGGCTCGAAGGTAATCAGCTCTGGAATTTTTGCACAGGACAAGAACTGATATGCGCATTCAAGGCTCGAAGGGCGGCGGATCGAGCAGCACGCCAACGCAGTCGCCTGATAGCCTGCACTCGATCGCCTATGCGAAAGTGCTCGACGTTCTGTCCGAGGGGCCGATCGGTGGCCTGGTGAATGGGCTGCAGTCGGTGTATCTCAACGGTACGCCAATTCAGAATAGCGACGGCTCGACGAACTTCGCGAACTACAGTTTCGACGCGCGCACCGGCACACAGGACCAGACCTATCTCGCTGGGTTCCCCGCTGTCGAGAACGAGATCGCAATCAGCACGCCGCTGACGTCGGATGCGCCATGGGTTCGCCAGGTGCAGAACACGCAACTCACGGCCGTACGGTTGCGGTTCGGCGTCCCAGCGCTGCAGGTGTCGGACGCGACGACCGGCAATGTCACGGGCTACCGAGTCGAATATGCGATAGATCTCGCCGTCGACGGCGGCTCGTACTCGCAGGTCGTTTCCGGTGCGTTTGATGGCAAGACGACGTCGCTCTACGAGCGCAGTGTTCGCATCGAATTGCCGGCCGCGACTTCGAGCTGGCTTGTGCGTGTGCGCCGCATCACGCCGAACGCGCATAGTTCGCTGATCGCGGACACGATCAATATCGAGGCGATCACCGAAGTCATCGATCGCAAGCTGCGCTATCCGATGAGCGCCCTCATCGGCCTCACGTTCGATGCGCAGTCGTTCAGTTCGGTGCCGACGCGTTCCTACGACATCTACGGTCTGTTGATCCGCGTCCCGACCAACTACAACCCGGTGACGCGCGCATATACCGGCGCTTGGGACGGTACGTTCAAGACTGCATGGTCGAACAACCCTGCATGGGTCTTCTACGACCTCGTGCTGAACGCGCGCTATGGGCTTGGCAACCACGTCGACGCATCAATGGTCGACAAGTGGGGGCTGTATCAGATCGCGCAGTATTGCGACGTGATGGTCGCAGACGGGAAGGGCGGCCAGGAACCCCGGTTCACGTGCAACTGCGTGATCCAGTCGCAGGCCGACGCGTACAAGGTGTTGCAGGATCTCGCGACTACGTTCCGCGGCATCGCGTATTGGGGTCCGGGATCAGTCGTAGCGAACGCGGACATGCCGGCCGATCCGGTCTACGTGTACACCGCGGCGAATGTCGTTGGCGGCCAGTTCAAGTACGTCGGCTCTGCACTCAAGACTCGCTACACGACTGCGCTGGTGAGCTGGAACGATCCAGCGAATCAGTACAAGCAGGCCGTCGAGTATGTGCCTGATGAGGACGGGATCGCGCGCTACGGCGTCACGAAAGCGCAGATCACCGCGTTCGGGACAACGTCGCAAGGGCAGGCGCACCGATTGGGGCTCTGGACACTGCTGACCAGCAGGTACGAAACGAACACGGTTTCGTTTTCGGTCGGACTCGACGGTACGCTCTGCGCACCTGGGCAAATCATCGCCGTCGCGGATCCGGCGAAGGCCGGCAAGAGAATGGGTGGCCGCATCCGCGCGGTGAACGGCGCCGTGATCACGCTCGACAAAGCACCGAGCGTCTCAGCCGGTGACGTGTTGACCGCGATCCTGCCCACTGGCGTAGCGCAGAAGCGCACCGTCAGATCGTCTGCTGGCGACGCAATCACGGTGGACAGCGCCTTCGATACAGATCCGGTCGTCGGGGCCGTGTGGATGCTTGAAAACACGACCCTCAATGCGCAGCTGTTCCGAGTGATCAGCGTGCAGGAGGCATCTGACAACGACCAGATCACGTACACGATCAACGCTGCCCAGCATGAGCCTGGCAAGTACGCGGCGATCGACAATGGTGCGGCGATTCAGGTTCGGCCGATCACGGTCATCCCGCCCTCGGCACAGGTTCCGCCGGCTAACGTTCGGCTCTCGACGTACTCGGTGATCGACCAGGGCATCTCAAAGGCCGTCATGGTCATCGCATGGGATGCTGCTGCGAATGGTGTGAGCTACCTTCCGGAGTGGCGCAAGGATAACGGCGAGTGGGTGTCAGCTAACCAGACGGGCGGCCTGCAGGTTGAGGTGTCGGGCATCTACCGCGGCACCTACAGCGCGCGCGTCCGTGCCGTCAACGGGATGGGGGTGACCTCTGTTCCCGCCTATTCCGCTGACACCACTCTTACCGGCAAGACGGGGCTCCCGCCGGCTGTAGCGTCGCTCTCGACCGCCACGCAGGTGTTCGCGATCGAGGTTGACTGGACGTTCCCAGCCGACGGGACTGCTGGCGATACGCAGCGCACCGAGATTTGGTACAGCAGGACAAACGATCTCAGCACTGCGACGAAGCTCTCGGACTATGCGTTTCCGCAAGCGCGCGCGAGTTTGATGGGCCTCGCAGCAGGCCAATCGTTCTTCTTTTGGGCGCGCCTTGTTGATACGTCCGGGAACATCGGTCCTTGGTATCCGTCTGGCGCTGGTGTGAATGGGCAAAGCAGCAGCGATGCGACGCCGATTCTTGAGTACCTCACTGGGGCTATCACGAAGACGCAGCTGGGTACTGATGTCCTGACTCCCATCGACGCGATTCCCGGTTTGCAGCAGGACGTAAGCGATAACGCGGCAGCGATCACGATTGAGCAGCAAGCACGGTCCACTGCTGACGCAGCGCTCTCGACGCGGATCGATCAGGTGAGTGCTCAGGTCGTTATCCCACCAATGGCTGGCGACAGTGGGGGATATGCCGGATCGACAACGGTCTATGCCGGGGTGTGGTCTGAACAGTCTGCGCGGGCTGAGGCGGATTTGGCGCAGGCGCAGAAAACGGATACCGTTACCGCTCAGATGCAGTCATCCGTGGCAGCGCTGTCTGCTGCCGTGCAGACCGAGACCACGGCGCGAATTGCGGCTGACTCAGCCACGGCGGCACAGATTACGACCGTACAGGCGCAGGTCAATAGCAACACGGCTGCAGTCCAAACGAACGCTGCTTCCTATGCCGACATCAACGGCCGAGTCGCTGCCTCCTATCAGATCAAGACTCGGGTCACGACAGGGGGGCGCACGTACATGGCCGGTATCGGTGTTGGCGTAGATAACACTAGCGGCACGGTCGAGTCCCAGGTGCTGGTGGCAGCACAGCGCTTTGCGATCCTCGACGACGCCGGATCGACGGTGTCGTCGCCGTTCGTGGTGCTGGGTGGCCAAGTATTTCTGTCGCAGGCGTTCATCGGTACCGGCTGGATCACGAATGCGATGATCGGCCAGACGATTCAGTCGACAGCCGTGGGCGCAAACGGTCAGCCGCTCTGGATTTTGGATAAGGCCAATGGCATTACGTTCAATGGCCCGAACGGCGGAAGTGGTTATCTGAACATCAACTCGAGCACGCTAACGGTCTACGACAGCAACGGCACGCTGCGCGTGCGCCTGGGGATCTGGCAATGACGGCAGGTTTGCAAATATGGGATGGCTCTGGCCGCTTGCTGCTGGATGCCACATCGCGCGCGGGCCGAGTGATGGGCATTGTGCGAGCGGAGGGCGTAGCGGGCAGTGCGTCCGCCGACCTGTCGAGCGGGACGCCTTTCTGGACGTTCATGCCCGATTGGATCTTCAAGCGGGTATCGGGTGCCGAGCCGTCTCCCATCGTGTCAATTGGGCCAAGCGGAATCAGCTGGACATACAGCCCGAACTCTGGCGGATCGAATGCCTATAACCCGGTTCCGGGATGGCTGGTATTTGGAGTGTATTGAGGATGACAGCAGGATTTCAAGCATTCACCGATACCGGTCTATATCAGATCGATGGAATGACGCCCAACTACCAGTTGGTGATGTCTGCGTCCGCTGCATCGAGCAGCACGACATTGCTGTTGGCGAGAAACGACGCGGGGAATCCCTTTTACACGACGCTCGCCGCAGTGTCATTTACGTTCTCGGCGAATCAAGCACCGATGTACGGTGTATATGCAGAAGGCGGTGTTGGAATAACTCTCTGGAATGCAACGTCATCTGGCAATACGTACACGCTGACCTTCATCACCGAGCAGCCGTGCACGGTTCACTTCTTCGCTTTCGATAAAGTGCCACCTCCGAGCGGGAACTTCGGCCTGCAGGTGTTCAATGGAAATGGCGTGCTAATTGCTGACTCATCGCGGCCATTCCTGCGCGTGCTCGACGTCATCTACGAAGAGTATTTGCCGCCTGGGACGGGCTGGGTCACAACCGGGTCTCCGTATCCAACATGGAAGTCGAAAACGTACAGCGCCCCAGTCATCATATCGGCGATCTACTCAGTGCATGTGGCTTGGAGCTATGACCCTGCCGGCGTCGAGCTTACGTCGATTCGAGTGAGTGGGAGCACTGTTTCATGGGGAACGACGATGTACGGGGGTGGCAAGACATCAAACTTCTCGGGGTTCAGGGAGCAATATCGCTCGCGCTTCATGGTGCTGGATGGAACTGGAATCGTGTGATTGGCCGCTTTCGAGCGGCCCTTTGTTTTTTGGGGGGGGGAATGGATGCAAGTTAGTCCGACGGAGGCAGCAAGCTACGCCGGTAGCGGCGTGGCTCTTGGAGCGTCGCTGACGCTTACTCAAGTTGGCGTGATCGTGGGTATCGCGACGGCAATCCTGACGTTCGCGTCCAACTTGTATTTCCAGTGGCGAGACGACCAGCGCAAGCAGCGCGAATCCGATCTACGGATCGAAGATATGGAGAAACACGATGGCTAGTGCACCGAAGAAAACTCTTGCCGGTGTTGTGGGGGCTGCTGCGGCAGCCCTTTTGCTTTCTATCGTCCCGCGATTTGAAGGGCAGGTGCTCGTCGCGAAGCCCGATCCGATCGGCATTGTGACTGCGTGCAACGGCGATACGAAGGACGTGAAGCTCGGGCAGCGCTTCACGCCGGAAGAGTGCCGTACTCGGCTCGAACAGCGTTTGATCGAGCATGCCGAGCCGGTGCTGAAGTGCACCCCAACGCTGAAGGGGCACCCGTACCAACTCGCGGCCGCGGTGAGTTTCGCCTACAACGTCGGGCCGCGCGCGTACTGCGCGAGCACAACTGCTCGCCGGTTCAATGCGGGCGACTTCCGCGGCGCGTGCCGCGCGATGAACGAATCGGACAGCGGCAGGCCGCAGTGGGTGACGGCCGGCGGCCGCGTGCTGCCCGGATTGGTGAAACGGCGCGCAGACGAGCGCGCGCTCTGCGAGAGGGGGCTGTGATGCTGAGAATCATCATTCCGTACCTGATTGCTGCGATCCTCGGCGCGTCGGCTGGCTTCGAGGTCGAGCACCTGATCAGCGCGCGGCGGATCGCCGATATGAAGTCCGATGCGGCGATCGCACAAACGAAGGCGGTCGAGGCCGCTCGCATCGAGGAACAACGCCGCACCGCGGCGCAAACGGAGATCGCAAATGACGCGAACCAAAAACGTACGGCCGCGCTCGCGGATGCTTTTGCTGCTCGTGCTGCCGCTGGCAGCCTGCACCAGCGCGTCGATCAGCTCGTCGCAGCCGCCCGCGATCCCGCCACTTCCGCCGGAGGCTCGACAGCCGGCGACGCCCTCGATCTGCTTGCCGACGTGCTCGGCCGCGCTGACCAGCGCGCGGGCGACTTGGCAGAGTACGCTGACCGCGCCCGCATCGCCGGCCAGCAGTGCGAGCGCGACTACGACGCGCTGACGATGACAACCGCGAAATCGAAGAACTGACTGCGCTGCAGGATTATTTGACCGCAAAACGGCCGGCGATGTCCGGCCGCAAATGGATTGTGTGGATCATGAAAAGCTCTGTAAACTTCATAGAAACGAAGTGAAGTTCATCAACTAGCGCCTGAGACCAAAATGAAAAAGATCCTCGCAGCATTGGCAATTCCACTTTGCATTTCCATGGCCGCATGCGGCGGCGGCGACGGTGACTCGCCCGCGGCGCCCAGCAAGTTTGCGGTGAAGCTGACGTTCTCCGGCGTTCCGCTCGTTACGCAGCAAAAGACTACGCGTACGGCCTCGACGGATGTTGCTTCCAGCGCTAGTGCCACGCTCGCGCCATCTGCGGGCCAGGCAACGGTTGACGCGCTTCAGCAGCGGTTCGCCGCGGCGGGCGCCGGGATCACCGTATATCCTGGGGTGATCGACGGGACGACCCTGCATCAACTGGTGATGGCCGTGAATAATGGCGTCGGTCCTACACAGGATGAGATGGATCATGCGAAGCTTCCGGTTGCGCCGTCCGAATGGGTCGTATTGAATTTCCAGCTCGACGATATGCAAACGGGGCGCAATGATCCCGCTCAGGTCGCGGCAATCGAGCAATTCCGCAAGGATCTCGTCGTGTTCCAGAATCGGCTCTATCTGGAAGGCAAACAAATTTACAAGGTGCTCCCGATTCGCACGTGCGAATTGCCCATGGGTCAAACGGCAGCAGATGGGTTGGCGGATCTCTTGGCGAGCGTGCCCGGCAACGGCTATTTGCTTGGCCTAGTGGATGCCCCGGATAAGTCGCACATGGGAGCGGACTGCCGAACTCCGGACCAGGCAACACAAGACGCTCATCTGACCGCCATCGTCACCCGTGTGGTAGACAGCTACAACGCGGTCAATGCGTACGTGAACGACTGCCGCGCCCATCCGGAAAACCATCCCGAGGGTTGCAAAGGGCTGTAACACATCGGGGGCGTTTGCCCCCGATGGTTGTCAGATCAGGGGTGCCTCCTTGTAGGCTTTCGTGACGCACCGGATCCATCAAGCGGGTCATCGGTCCTACGTCCTTCGCTCCTCGTCCTGCAACAGCCGACGCAGCTTGTACAGCGCGACGAGGTGCGCCCCTCCCGTGTCCTCCTTCCAGACCTGCTGAACGATCTCGCGGTAGTGCTCTGCCTCGTCCAACACCCGCCGCATGCGCACGATCTCGATGATGAGCGTGCGCACTTCGTGCCCTTCGGGGTACCGGCGCCAGATTTCGCGTAGCTGGCGCGCGGTTGGCGACTGGATCGAGGGCAGTGGCGGCTTCGGCATGACGGCGTAAATACTGTATGGATATACAGTTTATCGCGGAGTAAGATGGGGCCGTCAACTCGAAAAAGTGGGGACAGCATGTGCACCAACTACGTGGCACCAGGCGAAGATCCCGGACTCAGCGAGTTGCGGATCGACAGCTTCGTCGACCTCTATCGGTGGCACCCATGGAAGCCAGAGATCTACCAGGACTACGACGCCCCGATCGTCGGCTATGTCGACGGGCAGTTCAAGCCGCTGATCGCCGGCTTTGGCTTCTGGCCGCACGCGCTGCAGAAGGCCAACGTCGAGAAGGCGAAGGAGCAGGGCAAGAAGCCTCCGATCATCCGCAGCACGATGAACGTGCGCGACGACAACCTCGGGAAGTCGCCGCTGTATGCGCCGGCGTGGCGCGCCGGCCGCCGCTGCCTGATTCCAGCGAAGTGGATCTACGAGCCGAACTGGGAGACGGGAAAGCACGTGCGGTACCGGATCGGGCTGGCAGGCTGGCGGCCGCTATGCGTCGCGGGCATCTGGCGCACGCTTCAGCGCCCGGACGGCACCGAGCAGCACACCATGGCGATGATCACGGTGAACGGTGATGAGCACCCGATCATGAAGCATATGCATCGGCCGGGCGACGAGAAACGGTCGGTCGTGATCCTGCGGCCGGAAGACTGGGAGGAATGGCTGACGACGTCGAATGTTGAGGCCGCGCGCGCGATGCTGCAGCTGTACCCGGCGGAGGATATGGCGGCCGAGCCGGCGACGTCAGAATGAGGCAGATTTTTCTGGAAGATGAGGCAAAGTGTCTACGCCAGATAAGGATGAGCGATGGCGCCACATTCCAATGTTTTTGTGTAAGTCTATGATTTGTATGGATTATATGTAAGGATTGTGATTCCTGTTGTCGTGGGTTCGAGTCCCATCAGCCACCCCAAAGAATTCCTAGCGGTATCAAGTTGTTGAAAACGGCACTGTCCTTCAGGACAGTGCCGTTTTTGTTTTGGCATTCCCAAATTGGGAATTGCGCGCGGTAACGCTTTGCGAGCTATGTGAAGTCGCAGGGGCGGGCAGCCGTCGCCGGACGCATGCCGATCCCGCAACGCACTGGGTCCGCTTTGCCGGGTCACGAATACGTGCGCCGGCTCCCAGTGCCGAGTCCGTCGCGCGGCAGCGGTGCGCTGCCGGAAACGGCTCGCGGCCGAGCAGTCGCTTCTCGTCGCGCCGTTGAAGCCGCGCGCGTCAGCCGACGCAAGCCACCCGAACCCGGCCCGGGACCCGCGGCGAACCCAGACAGCGTCCCTCATCGAGCGGAGTTTGACCCGCGGCGGTCGCCGTCCTAGTTGTCTTGAACGGCCGCGTCACCGGTCTGGGCAATCTTGGATAGCACGCGCTTCTGATATGCATACCAGGACATCAGGCAGTCTTTATCGCGGCAATTTTTTTCTCGAAAGTTCCATTGCCGCCTCGTTCTATTATTGAACGCCGTCTTGTCTACCGCGGCCTCCTTGGCCTGACGGTACGTGTCGGCGAGATCGCGGTCAGCTGCCGCCAAATCCGGATCGTGACAAATCAGAAACTCTGGAATCGACTTCGCCTTGCTGCAGTCGAAGCTCGTTTGCTGGACGGGGCCGTTGGCAGAGTCATGCTGAGCGTCGGTGGCGGGTGTGGTCGTGGTCGGTGGTTGCGGCACTTGCGATGACGATGCTGCACCGACCGGAGCCTGGCTCACGGTCTGACTTGGCGCTCTCTGGCCGAACGGAATCAGTTGCCCGGCTACGGCATCTTCCACCATTCCATTCAACAGGGATCCCGGCGCAACACGTATGGTTTCCGTCTTTACCACCATATCTCCGGCCATAGTCTGCGATTTTGCGAATTCACAGGGCGCTTGACACGCGACGCGCGTCGAGAAATTGGGATTATCTTCGTCGATCAACAGCAGGATGTACGTGCCGTCGCGAAGGCCGACGTATCGCATCATGACCAAAGGCTTGGCCGTCTTTCCGGCACGAATATCATCTTCGCTTAGGCCCGGCTCGTAACCATAAGTCCCGTCCTGATTGATGGCGTAATTATGCCGAGGCGCGGGCGGGGCAGTGGTGGTCGTTTGCGTCGGAGAAACCTGAGAGGCCGGGGCAGTGTCACTGGCCGCGGCAGGTGCCGCCGTTGTGGTTGCCGAATGAGTGTTGTCCTGCTTCGAATTACATCCCGCGAGAGCTGCAACGACAAGCAGCACAGGGCCAATATGTTTCATGGTCTTCCTCGTTTCTTGTTTGATTTAGTATTTCCATTGCGACTAGCAGATTTCGCTGCACGCACATGCGCCTAAGGTGCGCTTGCGAGTCGATCATGTCAGTCGGCCGCGGGCATCGCAAGCGGCCCATCGCATAGCCGAGCCCGCTACCTACGGTCTGGTTCAAGGTTATTTGTTTTGTTAACTAATTTGATGCTAAATCAGTATGCCGGTGTTGACTTGGATCAGTCGGTGGCTGAAGGTGTCAAATCAGCATTTTTTTCTGATGGACACAAACGGGGAAGCAGCACGATCGCTTTTGGCGCCCCTATTTTCAGCATGATTACCGCCGCAATATCACCGCCAATTCGACCGCGGTTTATTCTGTCGATATCCGACACAAGGTTTATGGAGGAACGAGCGCCTTGGAATATGCCGAAAACGGACCGAACGGCGGGCAGCCGAGCGAGGCGATCGCCATGGTTTCAGCGGAGGAGCGCTACCGCTCGCTGGTCGACGCAATCCGCGACTATGCGATTTTTCTGCTGGACCCGACTGGCCATGTCGCCAGCTGGAACGCCGGCGCGGAGCGTATCAAAGGCTATCGCGCCGACGAAATCATCGGCCAGCACTTCTCGGTCTTTTACCCATCCGACGCGCAACAGCGCGGCTATCCGGCGGAAGAACTCGCTCGCGCCGTCACGCTCGGACGCTGGGAGGACGAAGGGTGGCGCATACGCCGCGATGGTTCGAGGTTCTGGGCCAACGTCGTCATTACGCCGCTGCGAGACCGCGACGGCATGCTGGTCGGCTTCGCGAAAGTCACGCGCGACCTGACCGAGCGCCGCAGCAATGAAGAGAGACTGCGTCAGAGCGAAGAGCGCTTGCGTTTGCTGATGGACGCGGTCGAGGATGCCGTTTTCATGCTCGACCCGGACGGTCACATCACCAGCTGGAACGCCGGTGCGAAGCGGCTCAAAGGTTTCGAACCGGCGGAGATCATCGGCCACCACGTGTCGCGTTTCTATCCGGCGGAAGACATCGCGGCGCGCAAGCCGGAGAGGGAACTGGCGACCGCGGCCGCACAGGGCCGGGTGGAGGACGAGGGCTGGCGGCTGCGCAAAGACGGATCGCGTTTCTGGGCCAACGTCGTGATTACGGCGGTCTACGGTCCGGCCGGCAAATTGCTGGGCTTCGCGAAAGTCACGCGCGACATGACCGAGCGTAATCGCCTGAAGCAACTGGAGTACGCAAGCGAACTCGCGTCGCGTATCGAGACGGCCCGCGAGGAAGAAAAGAAGCGGATCTCGCGAGAACTGCACGACGACCTCGGCCAACAACTGACGGCGCTGAAGATGGGCCTGAACAGGCTCGTGACGCAGGATGACGCGACGCCGAGTGCCCAAGCGGCCCAGCTCGCCGACAGCATGCGCGCCGCGCTCGACCGCGCGATCCTGTCGGTGCGACGCTTGTCGGCCGGTTTGCGGCCGGCGATCCTGGACGATCTCGGCCTGCTTCCCGCGCTCGAGTGGCTGGTGGACGACTTTCGGCAACGCTCCGGCTTGCGGGTGCTGTTCCACACAGAGCGTTGCGATGTGAGATTCACGGACGCCGCGTCGACGGCGTTGTTCCGCATCGTCCAGGAGGCGCTCACGAACATTGCGCGGCACGCATGGAATCCGACCGAAGTCCGGATCGCATTTCGTTGCACGGAATCGCAATGCGACCTGTCGATCGAGGACGACGGCGAGCCGGCCCCGTCAACCGAGCGCCCGCCGGCTGCGGTTCACTCGTCGGGGCTCGCCGGCATTCGCGATCGCGTGCGACGGCTCGGCGGCACGAGCGTCGCGGAGCCTTTACCGTCGCGGGGCTTCGGCATCAGTCTGTCGGTCCCGCGCAGATCGGTCACGACCGACTGAGGCCAACGGCACAACGTCGTCGTGCCGTGCTCCAGGACGTCGAGATCGAACCGGCCGCCACTACCGACCCGATCGAACGTCACATACCGCAATAGCGCGCGAGCAAATCCGCTTCCGTCTCATGCACCTCCACCGGCACGCGCGTCGCGCCCGCGTGCGCCAGATAGCGCGCGCGATGCTGCCCGTTCCGGAACGACGCAACGCCGGTCTTCGACAGACTCGGGATGCCGAGCAGCGTCCGCGGCCTCGTCTCGCGGAACGTGATGAACGGCATGTCCGGAATCCGCGCCTTGTCCGGGTCGAGAAATTCGCGAATGCCGGCCGCCTTGCCGGGCGGCCAGTCCTGAACGGACGGCAGCACGTAATCGGTCGTGTCGCGGTCCGCGCACGCGAGCAGCCGACGCAGGTCGATGGTCACGACGCGATGTCGCGAGTCGTCGGATCCGAATACCCGCTTGAGGTGCGTATAGGCGTAGGCGGCGTGTCCGGGCAACGGAACGATCCAGACGTCGACGCCGTCGTGTTGTGCCTGAGCGAGTGTCATGGTTTGCATCGTATTGCGGTGATTTCTATAGCTCGACTGTCGCAGTGCGGCGGCCTCCGTCCGCAGCGGAATGCGGCGACAGGGGCGCACGAGCAGCTAGCGTGCAATCCGCGCCGCGCTCGTCGACGCGTTCGCGATCATTCCGAGAATAACGGCACCGTGCGTCCGGAATTTATTCCCACGAGCGAAATTCACACAAGATTCACGCGGTGCAGCGCGCATCCGGACGCGCCGGCACATCGCGGACGCGGCGCGTGCCGCGCGGAGGGAAACAACGGAATTCGCCGACGAAAGGTGCAAGCGTCGCTGTCGCCGAGTGCGATCGACACTGGCGCTTGCCGGTTCCAAGGGTGAGTTGTCGCACAGACGGTTGCGCGCGCCACGATCACAATCCGACGGGTTGACCGTTCTCCCCGGCCCGGTCAACGTTTCCCCGCTCGCTCGTGCAGGAGCGGGGACTTTTTGCAGGCCGGATGCGTCAGTGGCTGTCAGGGCTCGAGCGAGCGCTCGGGACGACCGCGTCTATAGGTTGATGATGCCTATTTCCGCCGATGCGCCGCCGGGGCGTCTCGGCCCGCCAGCCGTCAGCGCGCGCGCTACGCTCCGGCCCGCTCACCCAGCCTGTTCGACGCTCGTTTCCCAACCGTCGTAGTTGCCGCCGAGCGCGCGCACCTCGCGGTTGATCTCGAGCGTATGGCGCGTGATGTCGGCCAGCGCCATCGTCCCTTCGTGCGCGAAGCGCACGGCCGATTTGCCGTCCTCGGTCGGCGCGACCGATTCGACCAGATAGCCCTTCGACTCGGCCCAGTCGGCGAACTGGTGCGCGTCGCTCGGATCCGGGAAGTAGGCCCAGTGCGCCACGCGCCGGCTCACGTCGCCGACGTCGCCTTTTTGCAGCAGCGCGTCGAGCCCGCGCATGTCGCGCATCAATTGCCAGTCGTCGTCGGTCGGGTAGAGCGTGCGCCAGTAGGTCTCCTTGTCCGGATCCTCGTGGTATGCGTATTGAAGTGCGTAGGCCGTCTGGTCGGCCAGCGCGTCGACGATCCCGGCCGCCGTGTCTTCGTCGAACGACACGTAAAACAGGAAATCCTGGTTGTTGTCGACGGTGATGCGGCCGACCTGCACGCCGTTGCGCCCAGTCACCGCGGCGTCCAGCAGCGTCTCGACGCGCGTGAGTTCGGCGAATTCGTCGCTGCCGGGCAGGCCGTCGGGCGTCGGATGCGCGAGCGCGACGCGCACGCTGAGCAGCGACGTGCGCGGGTCGGTCTCGGCGATTTCCGCGAACGCGTGATTGAAGCTGATGAAAGCCTGATGGTCGCCCATTCTGGCCGGGAAGGTTCCCCAGGCGTCGGTCATGTGTTTCTCCGGTGCACGATGGTCTGTTGACGGTTGCAAAGCGTCTCAATGTATCATCGAAAATCGCGTCGGCCGAAGCCGCGCGCGCGGCCGGTCGCAACCGTTTCGAAGGAGAGGTCGATGTCGATGTTCGCGGTGAATGGTGTCCGAATCGATGTGCGCAGCGCGCGGGTGACACACGTGCGCTGGGCGGCCGTCAACCCAACGGACCGCTCGTGGGCCGCAGCGCCCAGCGAGGCGACGGTCGCGGAGGTCGCCAGCGCGCTCGCCGCCGGCGCCGACGTGTTGGCCGTGTTCGACGAAGCGGACGCAACGGCCGTCGGGCCGAGGTTGAAACGCGTGCTGTACCGCGACGCATCCGAAGGGATCGAGCTCGACATCGACGCGACGAACGAGTCGCGCACGCTGCGCGACCTTCCGCAAATCTGACGGCAACTGCGGCGCGCGCCCGCACTGCGCAGCGCCGCACGACGACCCATCCCGCCGCGGCAGCAAACGCGATGCCGCCGGTCTCCAGCGCGCCGTTGGCGCCGCACCGCGCTCGCTGCCCGCGTACGTTCGTGCCGGTCCGGCACGTCGCAAAAAAATTTCCGAACCGATGTCGATTTCAGTCGAGCCCGTTCGTCGTGTCATCGGCGGCGGATGCATCGCGCGTCCGTCCCGTTTCCGATACGACAACTCACTGAAGGAGCGACACCCATGGCCACGTTCGTCAAACCGATTCCGGAAGGGATGCGCACGCTGACGCCGCACCTGATCTGCGCCGGCGCAACCGCCGCGATCGAGTTCTACACGCGCGCGTTCAACGCCACCGAACGGTTCCGCCTGATGCTGCCCGACGGCCGGCTCGCGCACGCGTGTCTCGCGATCGGCGATTCGGCGCTGATGCTCGTGGATGAAATGCCCGAGCACGGCGCGGTCGGGCCGAAGGCGCTGAAGGGCACGCCGGTCAGTCTGCATCTGTTCGTGCCGAACGTGGATGCGGCCATCGAGCAGGCCGTCGCGGCCGGCGCGACCCTCCGGGTTCCGGCGGCCGACATGTTCTGGGGCGATCGCTACGGTCAGGTCGAGGATCCGTTCGGTCATCGCTGGTCGATCGCGACCCACCAGCGCGATCTGACGCCCGAGCAGATCGCCGAGGCAATGGCCAGCGCGCCGCCTTGCGGCAGCTGACCGCAGCAGGCAGGCCCCGCGGGGCCGACGCAGCGGGCTGAACGCCGCAGCCCCGGCCGCGCGCCGCCGCGGCATCGGCATCGGCAGCGGCGTGCCGGCGCTCAGCCGCCGGTGGCCTTGCCGCGCCGCTTGTCCTCGTACATGCGCCGGTCGGCCGAATCGAGCAGGTCGGCCACCGTGCGATGACGGGCGGGATCGTAAGCGACGTGGCCGACGCTGAAGCGGATCGCGTAACCGCGCGCGTCGTCCGCGTTGCGCCGCTCGAGCGCCTGCTTCACGCGTTCGATCGGCTCGCCGACGTCGGCCGGGTCGATCGCGCTCAACAGCACGACGAACTCGTCGCCGCCGAGCCGGGCGATCACGTCGCTGTCGCGCAGCGTGCCGGTGAGCGTCTGCGCGAACGCCTTCAGTGCACGGTCGCCTTCCGCATGGCCGCAGCGATCGTTGATCGCCTTGAAACCGTTCAGGTCGAAGAACAGCAGTGCCGCTTGCCGGCCCGTGCGCTCGCACAGGCCGAGCACCTGACGCGCGAGAATCTCGAAGCCGCGCCGGTTCGTCAATTGCGTCAGCTCGTCGGTGGTCGCGAGATGGAGCGCCGCGATTTCGCGTTCGGTCATGTGGGCGAGATCGCCGAGCAGCGCGAGCTCGTCGGCGCACAGCTCACGCGGCCGCGTATCGATCAGGCACAGCGTGCCGACCGGCGCGCCGTTCGGCGCGGCAAGCGGACGGCCTGCGTAGAAGCGAATGCCGGGCTGGCCGGTGACGAGCGGGTTGTCGTGGAAACGATCGTCGTTGAGCGCGTCCTTGACGACCATCGTGTCGTCCGCGAGCAGCGCATGCGCGCAGAACGACACGTCGCGCGAAGTCTGCGTGGCGTCGAGCCCCGGATGACTCTTGAACCACTGGCGGTCCTCATCGACGAGGCTCACGACAGCGATCGGCACGTCGAACAGCCGGCGCGCGAGGCGCGTGATGCGGTCGAAGCGTTCTTCGGGCGGCGTGTCGAGAATCGACAATGAATGGAGTGTGGCGAGCCGGGCCGTCTCGTCGGCCGGTTTGGAAGCAATCTGCATGGGTCTTTGTCTCGGGTGCCGGCATGGGCAGCCGGTCATCGAACGAATGTCGCCTCGCGCGGACACGACGTAGCAGGCGGGCGGCGGTTGCTGCCGAAGGCGCGCCGACGAGCGACTGTGAATCAGTATCGCGCATTCTCCATCGCGCCGCCAGAACGGGCTGGGCGCTCAAGCCGCCCGCTGCGAGGCCGTAAACAGGGGCGAGATCAATCGTTCCGCTATCGCCTCATGGTCCGTTTTCTGTATGCAGCGTATCTCGCGTTTGCGCTGTATCTGCTCTATCCGATGGTCCAGAACACGCTGGCCTTCAGTGCGGGCTGTATCGTCGGCGCGCTGCCGGGCGGTGCGCGCGACGTGCCCAAGCCTTCCGCGAGCGACGCGCATGCGCATCCCGGGCGATGTGTCGCGACGGCGCAGAGCGGTGGACGCTCTTCTGCCGAGATCCACTGACGTCGCTCGTTCGTACCGGCTGCGCTAGCGTCGTGCGTGCGGGGCTGGCCATTCGGCCAGGTTGATGCGTGCGCCGTCCACGCGGATCATGGACGACGTCGCGGTGCTTGCCGACCGCGGCGTGCGTGAACGGCCACGGCGATCGCGCCGATGCGGCGCGTCAATACGATGAGCGATACGGCGTGCCCTGGTCGAAGCGGCTCTGCCAATGCGCGAGGTAGCGCGACGCGAGCTGCGGGTTGTTCCACACCACGACGACGTTCTCCGAATTACGGCTGGCGGCCGACGCGCTGTAATTGAACGAGCCCGTCTCGACATGCTCGGCGTCGATCACGAGGTACTTGTCATGGTGGATCGCGTACACATCGATCGTGCGTGTCGGGATGCCCGCGTTGACGAGCAGGTTCAATGCCTGCTGGCTGCTTTTCGCGCGGTTGCCCTTGTCGTCCACGACCACCGCGACGTTGACGCCGCGCCGCTTCGCGGCGAGCAGCGCGCGCGTGATCGGCGGCGACGTGAACGAATAGGCGGCCACGCGGATGGAAGTGCGTGCTGCGCCGATCGCCTTCAGCACCAGCGCCTCGGCGCCGCCATCGGGCGAGAACGCCGATTCGACGACCTGCGTGGCGGGCGCTGCATGGGTGGGGGCGGGCAGCAGCTGCGTGACGAAATCGATCGCCTGCTGAAGCAGCGATTCGTTGTGCGTCTTGCCGAACGCGGCGAACGGAGTGGCGAGCAGGGAAGCGGCGAGACAGGCGGCGGCGAGGCGTTGGCGCGACAACATCGTGGACAGCGAATGATTTTGAGACAGCGGGCCGTGAGTGTAACGCAGACAGGGCGGCGCGGCCACGCCCGGATGTGGATGCAACGGACGACGTGGCGGGTGCGGGTACCGGGATCGCCTGCGGCAACGTGCGGCGCCCGGGGCAGCAGGCGGTCCGTAAGCGTACGCACGGCCCATCTGAACGGCGCGCGCCGATGTGATAGCGTTCCTGCTTTCCACTGACGCGACGGGAGCACCATGGAATACCGCACACTCGGCGATTCCGGCATCGAGGTCAGCCTGATCGGCCTGGGCACGATGACTTGGGGCGAGCAGAATTCGGAGCGCGACGCGCACGAGCAGATCGATTACGCGCTCGCGCAGGGCGTGACGCTGATCGATACCGCGGAGATGTACCCGGTGCCGCCGAAGGCCGACACGCAGGGCCGCACCGAGCAGTACATCGGCACCTGGCTCGCGCAACATCGTGCGCAGCGCGCACGCATCGTGCTCGCGACGAAAATCGCCGGCCCGGCGCGACAGCCGCACAACCCGCGTCACATTCGCGGCGAAGGCAATCAGTTCGACCGCAAGAATCTGACCGAGGCGCTCGATGGCAGCCTGAAGCGTCTGCAGACCGACTATGTCGACCTGTACCAGCTGCACTGGCCCGATCGCAGCACGACGACGTTCGGCCGTAGCGCGTATCCGTGGATCGACGATGCCTATACGGTGCCGATCGAGGAAACGCTCGGCGTGCTCGCGGAGTTCGTGAAGGCCGGCAAGGTCCGCGCGATCGGCGTGTCGAACGAAACGCCGTGGGGCGTCGCGCAGTTCCTGCGCGCGGCCGAGCGGCTCGGGTTGCCGCGCATCGCGAGCATCCAGAATCCGTACAGCCTGCTGAACCGCACGTTCGAGAATGGCCTGTCGGAGTTCACCCATCGTGACGGCATCGGTCTGCTCGCGTATTCGCCGCTCGCGTTCGGCTGGCTGTCGGGCAAGTACGAAAACGGCGCGCGGCCGGCCGGTGCGCGCATCACGCTGTTCGAGCGCTTTCAGCGTTACAGCAAGCCGCACACCGTTGCCGCGACGTCGCGCTACGTCGCACTCGCGCAGCGCCACGGGTTGTCGCCCGCGCAGCTCGCGCTCGCGTTCGTCAACAGCCGGCCGTTCGTGCGCAGCAACCTGATCGGCGCGACGTCGCTCGAGCAGTTGAAGGAGAACATCGGCAGCATTGACGTGAAGCTGTCCGACGAGGTCCTCGCCGAAATCGACGCGCTGCACGAACTGCAGCCGAACCCGGCGCCGTAAGCGTCCTCGATCAACGCGCGGTATCGCTATCGATGCTGCGAGGTCGCTTCATGGCGCAGCGTGGTCAGCGCATCCCGAGCCGGATGCGCGCGCTCGGCTGTGCGGCAAGACCGAACGGCGCCAGCCCATCAGGTACAGTCCAGGCGCGAGCTGGTTGCCGGGCGGCGAGCGGCTGCTGCACTTCGCACGGCTGCCTGTTGGAGGTCGAGCACGCGATGAAGGAAATCGGCGCGCTGCAAGCGCTGTATGGCAGCGTGTTGAAGATTGTGTGCCCGGAGGGATTCTTGAGCGAGTTCCTGCCCGGCGCGCTCGCCGCCTTCAAGGCGCGCCGCGCCGGTTTCTCGTTGTGGCGCCCGTGCGTGCTTTTCGCGATCACCTGCTCGACGCGATGAGCGCCACGCCGACCGCACGCCGCCGGCGACGCCCGGCCGTGAGATAATTGCGAATCCGCCTTCCGTGCCCGTGCGGCTCGCCGAGCCGCATCGCCCCTGTTCGACGCCAAATTGAAGAACCTGATTGTCACCCTCGATCGCGCCGGCGAGTTCGACGAGATCATCGACGTGCGCACGCCGCTCGAGTTCGCCGAGGACCACATCCCCGGCGCGCTGAACGCGCCCGTACTCAGTAACGAGGAGCGCGTGATCGTCGGCACGATGTACCGTCAGGTGTCGCCGTACGAAGCGACGCGGGTCGGCGCGGCGATGGTCGCGCGCAACATCGCGCGGCATCTCGATACCACCTTCGCCGACCGTCCGCGCAACTGGCGGCCGCTGATCTATTGCTGGCGCGGCGGCAAGCGCTCGGGTTCGATGACGGCCTGGTTCAACCTGATCGGCTGGCAGGCGCGCCAGCTCGACGGCGGCTACAAGGCATACCGGCGCTCGGTGTGCGCGACGCTCGATACGCTGCCCGCGCAGTTTCGCTATATCACGCTCGTCGGTCATACGGGTTGCGGCAAGACGCGGCTGCTGAACGCGCTGCGCGCAGAAGGGGCGCAGACGCTCGATCTCGAGGCGCTCGCCCGTCATCGCGGCTCGCTGCTCGGCGCGCTGCCGGGCGTGTCGCAGCCGACGCAGAAGGCGTTCGATTCGGGGCTGGTCGGGACGCTCGAACGTTTCGACCCCGCGTGGCCGGTGTTCGTCGAGTCGGAAAGCCGCAAGATCGGGCTCGTGCAACTGCCGCTCGCGTTGCTCGACGCGTTCCGCGCGGGGCCGTGGGTGCAAATCGAAGCCGCGCACGACGAGCGCATCGCGTTCCTGCTCGACGACTATGCGCATCTGTTCGTCGACCCCGACGCGTTCAAGGCGCAACTCGCGCGGCTGATCGGGCTGCACAGCCGCGAAGAGGTCGCGCACTGGAGCGCGCTGATCGACGCCGATGCGCGCGCCGACCTGTTCCGCGCGCTGATCGACCGGCATTACGATCCTGCCTATGCGCGCACCTATCGTTCGTCGTACGACAGACCGAACCGCGTGCTGACGTTCACGTTCCGGCCGAACGCAGCGGACGCGCGCGATCAGGCGCGCGCGCTGCTCGACGCGCTCGCGCAGGCCGGCGTGCCGGCATCGCCCACGGGCGATGCGGCGGCGCGTGCCGACACCAATACCGATACCCACAACAACGCAACGACTCCCACACGATGACGACCACACGCTCCCAACCCAGTCCGGCGCTCGGCTGGATGACCTTCCTGCTGATCGCAGTGGCGGGCCTGTTCTACGTGAAATGGTTCCCGTACTACAACAAGGCGTTCGTCGCCGCCGAGCATCACTCGATCGGCAACTCGATCCTGATGGGCACGTCGGCGAGCGCGCCCGAACCGTCGCTGAAGGCGGCGCTCGACTACGCATGGGCGTACGGCAAGGCGATCTGGCAGGCGATGGTGCTCGGCCTGCTGCTCGGTTCGGCCGTGCAGGCGCTGTTGCCCGCGCACTGGGTCGCGCGCGTGCTCGGTCGCAGCGGCTTCGGCAGCGTCGCCGCGGGCGGCCTGCTGTCGCTGCCGGGCATGATGTGCACCTGCTGCGCGGCGCCGGTCGTCGCGGGCCTGCGCGCGCGACATGCGTCGCCGGGCGGTGCGGTCGCGTTCTGGCTCGGCAACACGGTGCTCAATCCGGCCGCGCTGGTGTTCATGGGCTTCGTGCTCGGCTGGCAATGGAGCGCGCTGCGCCTCGTGCTCGGCGTCGCGATGGTGTTCGGGATCGGCTATCTGCTGAACCGCATCGCGCGCCCCGAGGATCGCAGCATCGACGACGCGCAGCTCGCCGCGCTGGCGGCCGAGCAGGCCGCCGCCGGCAATCCGTTCGTCCGCTGGGTGAAGCTGCTCGCGCGCATGGCCGTGCGGCTCGTGCCCGAATACATCGTGCTCGTGCTGCTGCTCGGCGCGGCGCGCGCGTGGCTGTTCCCGCACATCGGTCCGGACATCGGCAACCATCTCGGCTGGATCGTCGCGTTCGCGGTCGCCGGCACGTTGTTCGTGATCCCGACCGCCGGCGAGGTGCCGATCATCCAGGCGATGCTGTCGCTCGGCATGGGCGTCGGCCCGGCCGCTGCGCTGCTGATGACGCTGCCGCCGATCAGCGTGCCGTCGCTCGCGATGCTCGCGCGCTCGTTCAAGCCGTACATGCTGGCGATTGTCTCGGTGCTCGTCGTCGTGTTCGGGGTCGTGAGCGGGCTGCTCGCGATCGCGTTCGGGTTCTGACCGGCGGCCGGCGCCGTATTGGCGGATGCTCGCTGCTGCCGCCGCTGTCACCGCAGTAGCCGCGCGCGACAGCCGCCCATGCGGACCAGCGAGCCGGCCGTGTGCGCGTGCCCGGTGACCGGCCGGCCGGCGCGCCGCCCGCGCCTCGTATTCACCCGGCGCCGCCGCTACACGCGTGCGGTGCCCTTTACAAGAAGCAAACAGGAAAACGCATGACCCAACCGAAGATTCATCCTCGACTCGAAAAGGCGCTGACGCGCGGCGATCTCGCGATCCGCCAGGCCAATTCCGCACGCGCCACGGCCGTGCTGAACGCGCTCGGCACGATGATCATCGAAGCGTCCGCCACGATCGGCGTCGAAGCGAGCATCGAGATTCCGCACGGCGATCGCATCTACGACCCGGTCAACGGCCTGTGGCCGCAGAAGATGCTGGTGTCGTTCGACGGTCCGGTAGCCGAGGCCGACGCGGAGGAATTGCGCGCGGTCTATCTGATCGCCGACGATCCCGGCACGCAGTTCCGCGTCGAGTGGCATCGCGCGGACGGCAAGCTCGGTCGTCAGGAAGGCGGCCCGCTGGCGACCGTCGCGTTCCTGACCGACGTCGAAATTCCGTGGAGCGACGACGACGAGTGACGTCGTCGTCGGCTCGGCACACCGGCCGGCGCGGTATGCGCGTGCGCGTCAGCGCATCATCCGCCGCCGGAACAGCCACGCCGACACCACGAAGCCGCCGAGTGCATAGGCGGCGAGCACCGCGACGTGCAGCCCGACGTCGGTTGCCGGCCGGCCGAGCATCGCGGGCCGGATCAGTTCGACCGCGTTCGCGAGCGGCAGCAGATGCGCGGCGTGCTGCGCGAGCGGCGGCAACTGCGTGATCGGGAAGAACACGCCGGACAGCAGCAGCATCGGCGTCAGCACGAGCGTCTGGTAGAACATGAAGAAGTCGTAGGACGGCGCGAGCGCGGTGACGATCATCGCGGTGCTCGCGAACGCGAGGCCGGCGAGCGCGATCACCGGCAGCGCCGCGAGCATCGACGGAAACCGCGCATAGCCGAGCAGGCCGGCGACCAGCATGATCGTGGCGCCCGACAACAGCGCCTTGCTCGCGCCCCAGACGATCTCCCCGAGCACGATGTCGCCGAGCGCGAGCGGCGTGTGCATGATCGCTTCCCACGTGCGCTGCACGTGCATGCGCGAGAAGCCCGAATACATCGACTCGAAGCTCGCGGACATCATCACGCTCGAACCGACCGTGCCGGCCGCGAGGAACGCGATATACGACACGCCGTCGACGTGCCCGAGCATCAGCCCCAGCCCGAATCCCAGCCCGAACAGGTAGATCATCGGATCGGCGAGATTGCCGAACAGCGACGCGAGCGCGAGCTTTCGCCACACCAGATAATTGCGCCGCCACACCGCGATCCAGTTGGTCGCATTCGCGGGCAGCGCGATCGCGAAGCGCGTTTCGCGCGGCGGGGCGGACGATGTGGAGGCGGAATAGTTGCGAACGTCCATGGTCGGTCAGTCCTGCATTTCGCGGCCCGTGAGCCGCAGGAACACGTCTTCCAGATTGGCCGGACGGTGCAGATAGCGCAATCCCGCACGGCCTTTGAGTCGCGCGGCGAGCGGTTCGGGGTCGCTCACGTAGCAGAACAGCGTTTCGCCGCTGATCTCGGTGCGCTCGGCGAACGACGCCACCTCGTCGCGCAGCGCGACCGGATCCGGCCCGTAGATCTCGATCACGTCGCAACCGATCTCCGACTCGATCAGCGCGTGCGGCGCGCCTTCGGCGATCTTGCGGCCTTCCTCGATCACGCACAGCCGATCGCACAGGCGCTCGGCTTCTTCCATGAAGTGCGTCGTGATCAGGATCGTCTTGCCGCGCGCGAGCAGCGAGCGCAAGCGCTCCCACATCAGGTGCCGCGCCTGCGGATCGAGGCCGGTCGTCGGCTCGTCGAGCACCAGCACGTCGGGATCGTTCACGAGCGCCCGCGCGAGCGTCAGGCGCCGCTTCATGCCGCCCGACAACTCGCCGACGCGCGCGTCCGCCTTGTTCTCCAGCTTCGCGAATTCGAGCAGCGGCGGCACGAGTGCGCGCGCGGCCGGCGCGGAGATCCCGAAATAGCGGCTGAACACGAGCAGGTTCTCGCGGACCGTGAAGTCCGGATCGAGATTGTCGAATTGCGGCACGACGCCGACGCGCCGGCGCGCATGGCGGGCGCGCGACGGGACCGGCTCGCCGCAGAGCGAAATGGCGCCCGCGTCCGGATAGACGAGGCCGAGCAGCATTTTCAGTGTGGTGGTCTTGCCGGCGCCGTTCGGGCCGAGCAGCCCGTAGCATTCGCCGGCCTCGACGTGGAAGGACAGGTCGTTGACGACGAGTCGGTCGCCATAGCGTTTTTCGACGTTCCGGAAATCGATCGGTGCAACGGACATGGGCAGGGTGTCGTTGTGAACGGGCGCCGCCGCGCCGGCCGGCTCGGCGGATGCCACGCGCCGTATGCGAACGGCTCGGACTGTCGCCGGTCACACGGACATGGCTCGCGTGCCCGCGCTGACGGCACGGACGACCCATTCTAGTGCATCGACCGCGCCGCTTCAGCGCGGGCCTGCGGTTTGCGTCGGATGCGCACACGAATCGTGCGCTGCATCATTGCCGACGCGCGTGGTGCGGCGAATCAGCGTTTTCCATCCCTTGCGCGTTGGATTGCGGCGCACCATGATGATTGCATAGCGCACGTGGTCGCGACCGGGAGGTTTCATGGCTAGCTACAACAAGATTCTGCTTTGCTACGACGGCACGCTCGAGGGACGCAAGGCACTGCGGTGCGGTGCGAATCTCGCGCTCGACCTGAAGGCGGAAACGCATTTGCTGTCGGTCGTCGACATGCGCTCGAGCATCGCGCAGAGCGCGGGACTGCTGACCGATGTCGCGTGCGGCCGCTTCGAAGAAACCGCGCGCGAGATCCTGCAGGAAGGGGTGAACTGGCTGCGCGAGCGCGGCGTGCAGGCCGAAGGTCATTTTGCGTTCGGCTACCCGATCGACGAAATCGCGAACCTCGCAACCGAGATCGGCGCCGACCTCGTCGTCGTCGGCCATCGCTGTCGTAGCGGATTGTCTAGATGGTGGATGGGGGCCGGCAACACGCTACTGCTCGATCGCGTGAACTGCAGCATCCTCGTCGCATGTTCGTCGGCCCAGGAGCAGAAGGCCGAAATCGCACGCGAGCGCGAGGCGGCTACCGCGAGCGGTAAATAGTGGGCTAATGGCACGAGGATGCACGCGTTTGCCGCATGACCAGCTCGCTGGCTTCGCGATGAGCGCGTGCCGCATCCGCGGCATCGCCTACCGGCAACGCGCGCTCAACCGTGCAGGTCGATTGCCGCGAGCTTCCACGTAAACAGGCCGAAGCGGTGGAAAATCGCCGCGTAGCGTGTGTCGTCGGCGCTGCGCTGGTACGTCACGACGAACTCGTCGATATTGCGGTAGCCCGCGCTCATTTGCTGCGTCCGGCTGGGTTCGCTCGCGCCGGCGGGCGCGGGCGCCGGGACCGATGTGGCGCCGCTGGCGGGTGCCGGCACGCTCGCTGGACTGCCGGCGCTCGTCGGTGGCACAGCCGGCGCGCTGGCTGGCGCGGTGCCTGACGGCGACCCCGACGGCGAGCCGGCCCATTCGGGAGGCCGTTCGCCGGGACTACCGCGCGGCGGGATGCCGCTCATCAACGCTGCAACACCTTCCGGCGTCGCGTACGCGTCGACCAGCGGGCCGATCAACGCAGACCCGATCAACGCGCCCAGCACCGCGAACGGATTGTTCTTCTTCACCGCGTCGATCCGGCGCATCAATTCTTCCGTGACCTGCTGCTTCAGACTGATGCGCAGCGACGGAAAATCGACGTACTCGCTGACCGCCTGCGCATCGCGCGCATCGATTGCCGATTTGAGCCGGCCGAGTGCCACGTATGGCGACGCATATGCGTAACCGATCGCCGCCAGTACGGCGACGATCAGTATGGCGATCAGTAGCGGCTTGAGCCGCCGGACGCGGCCCGCAGATCCAGTCACGATGCCTCCGGTACGGATGGGTTCCGCCCTCAGAGACCGTGGTGCGCTGCCGATCGTTCCTCGGCGATGCAGCGATCGATCATCCGGCAGACGGCGTCGATCGTCCCCACCATGATCAGGCGCGAGCGGCCGTGATAGACGCGCACCGGTGCGCGGCGCGCCGGTTCCGCATGATTCAGGCCGGCATTCAGCGAGACCCGCGCGAATGCGGGCAGCGCCGACGGCAGCAGCGACGCCTGCCGTTCGACTGCGACTTCTTCGCTCACTGCGGGCGCCGCAGCGGACAGCGGCGCGCAGGGCGTGCGGCCGCGCAGGTGACGCAGGCGGCCGAATTGACGGAAAGGCAGCAGACGGGACAGGCGTTCCATGGTGTTCTCCTCAGCGAGACCGATTGTCAGAGTTCGCCCGAGCGGATCAGCCCGACGGCGATGCCTTCCAGCGCAAATTCCGCGCTGCCGGCTTTGACGAAGATGTTTTCGTAATCCGGGTTCTCCGCGATCAGCTCGATGCCGCCGGGACGGCGCATCAGGCGCTTGACGGTGACGTCGTCGCCCAGCCGCGCGACGATGATCTGGCCGTCCTTCGCTTCGGTGCGCTTTTGCACCGCGAGGAGGTCGCCGTCGAGAATGCCGGCGTCGCGCATCGACAGGCCGCGCACCTTCAACAGATAGTCGGGCTTGCTCGTGAAGAGCGCCGGATCGCACGCGTAATGCTGCGAGATGTGTTCCTGCGCAAGGATCGGGCTACCGGCAGCGACGCGGCCGACGAGCGGCAGCGACAACTGCATCAGCCCGGCGTGCGGCAACGTGAACTGGTGCGGCATGTCGTCGATGCCGAGCAGGCGGATGCCGCGCGAGGCGCCTGCCGCCAGCTCGATCACGCCCTTGCGCGCCAGCGCGCGCAGGTGCTCCTCGGCTGCATTCGGCGAGCTGAAGCCCAGTTCGGCGGCGATCTCGGCGCGCGTGGGCGGGAAACCCGAGCGCTCGATCGCGCGGCGGATCAAGTCGAACACTTGCTGCTGACGTGCGGTGAGTTTGGTCATGGCTCAACTGTATGGATAGACAGTGAGCTGTATTTTTATACAGTACTTCGCGAATTTCAAGTGTTACTTGAGGTTCGATGCGATCGCGCCGGTTCCGCCGTCGTTTTGCGACGTCCCGACGCCGGTTCATCCGCCGCAACCGTCCGCCCAGTCTGCGTTAGCACTTTTGAGTATTAAAAAATGAAGAACGATTATTTTTAATAATGTAACCCGTTCGTTAGACTGGCCCGACATCGCAACACCGACGACACTGGAGAACCAATGATGGCGAAGCGCAATACGGGGCTGGGCGGCGCAGCGGGGCGCCTGATCGCAACACTGGCGTTGGGCGCGGCGGCGGCGCTCGGCGTCGCCTCGCACGCATGGGCCGACACGACGTTCCTGAACGTGTCCTACGACCCGACGCGCGAGCTGTACCAGGACTACAACCAGGCGTTCGGCAAGGAATGGAAGGCGAAGACGGGCGAGACGGTCAACTTCAAGCAGTCGCACGGCGGCTCGGGCGCGCAGGCGCGCTCGGTGCTCGACGGGCTGCAGGCCGACGTGGTCACGCTCGCGCTGGCATACGACATCGATGCGCTCGCGAACAAGGGGCTCGTCGCGAAGGACTGGCAGAAGCGCCTGCCGGACAACGCATCGCCGTACACGTCGACGATCGTGTTCCTGGTGCGCAAGGGCAACCCGAAGGGCATCAAGGACTGGGACGATCTGACCAGGCCCGGCATTTCGATCGTCACGCCGAACCCGAAGACCTCGGGCGGCGCGCGCTGGAACTATCTGGCCGCGTGGGCGTACGCGGTGCACAAGCCGGGCGGCAGCGAGCAGAGCGCGAAGGAGTTCGTGACGAAGCTCTACAAGAATGCAGGCGTGCTCGACTCCGGCGCGCGCGGCGCGACGACGAGCTTCGTGCAGCGCGGCATTGGCGACGTGCTGATCGCGTGGGAGAACGAGGCGTTCCTGTCGATCAAGGAATTCGGCACCGACAAGTTCGAGATCGTGGTGCCGTCGGTGAGCATCCTCGCCGAGCCGCCCGTCGCGGTGGTCGACAAGGTGGTCGACAAGAAGGGCACGCGCAAGCTGGCCGAGGCCTACCTGAATTTCCTGTACAGCCCGCAGGGCCAGGAGATCGCCGCGCGCAACTACTACCGGCCGCGCTCGAAGAACGTGCCGGCGGAGCTGACGAAGCAGTTCCCGAAGCTCAAGCTGTACACGGTGGACGACACGTTCGGCGGCTGGACGAATGCGCAGAAGACGCATTTCGCGGACGGCGGCGTGTTCGATTCGATCTACAAGCCGCAATAACGCCACGCAGTAACGACACGCAGCACACGATAACGACAGCGGCGCGCCACGACAGCGCGCCGCATACCCGACGGGCCGGCGCGCGATTCCGAGCGCCGGCATATGCGTCGGGCCCATGAGCAGCATCGACCCAGCAAGAGCATCCGATGACGACGTACATCTTTCGCAAGCCGAGCGCGCTGCCCGGTTTCGGCGTGACGCTCGGCATCACGGTGGCGTATTTGAGCCTCGTGGTGCTGATTCCGCTCGCCGCCACATTTCTCAAGACCGCGACCTTGTCGTGGGACCAGTTCGTCGCGGCCGTCACGTCGCCGCGCGTGCTCGCGTCGTACCGGCTGACGTTTTCGGCCGCACTCGGCGGCGCGTTGATCAACGCCGTGTTCGGCTTTCTCGTCGCGTGGGTGCTGGTGCGCTACACGTTCCCGTTCAAGCGGGTCGTCGATGCGATCGTCGACCTGCCGTTCGCGCTGCCGACGTCCGTCGCCGGCATCTCGCTCGCGGCCGTCTACGCGACCAACGGCTGGGTCGGCCAGTATCTCGCGCCGCTCGGCATCAAGATCGCATTCACGCCGGCCGGCGTGCTGGTCGCGTTGACGTTCATCGGGCTGCCGTTCGTCGTGCGCACCGTGCAGCCCGTGCTCGAGGATTTCGAGCGCGAGCAGGAGGAGGCCGCCGCATGCCTCGGCGCGTCGCGCTGGCTCACGTTCCGCCGCGTCGTGCTGCCGGCCGTGCTGCCCGCGCTGCTCACCGGCTTCGCGCTCGCGTTTGCGCGCGCGCTCGGCGAGTACGGGTCGGTGATCTTCATCGCCGGCAACGTGCCGATGAAGTCCGAGATCACGTCGCTGCTGATCATCACGAAGCTCGAGCAGTACGACTACGCGGGCGCGACCGCGCTGGCGGTCGTGATGCTGGTCGTGTCGTTCCTGATGCTGCTGCTGATCAACACGCTGCAATGGTATCTGCAGCGTCGCACGAGCCGGGGCGCGAGCGCGCCCGTCGCGGTGGCCGCGAGCGCCGCAGGAGGTGCGCAATGAGCCGCCAGTCCAGCATCGTGTCGAACAACCATGCCGCCGCGCACGCCCGTGCGGCGACGCAGCTCGATCCCGTGACCGAGCCGCGCGCCGTGCGCTGGCTGCTGATCGGCGTCGCGCTCGCGTTCCTCGCGTTCTTCCTCGTCGTGCCGCTCGCCGCGGTGTTCTTCGAGGCGCTGCGCAAGGGCGTCGGCTTCTATCTCGAATCGCTCGCCGATCCGGACGCGTGGTCGGCGATCAGGCTGACGCTGACGGTCGCCGTGATCGCGGTACCGCTCAATCTCGTGTTCGGCGTGTGCGCGTCGTGGGCGATCGCGAAGTTCGAGTTCCGCGGCAAGGCGTTGCTGACCACGCTGATCGACCTGCCGTTCTCCGTGTCGCCGGTGATCTCCGGGCTCGTCTACGTGCTGTTGTTCGGTGCGCAGGGCTGGCTCGGGCCGTGGCTGCAGGACCACGACGTGCAGATCATCTTCGCGGTGCCGGGCATCGTGCTCGCGACGATCTTCGTCACGTTCCCGTTCGTCGCGCGCGAGCTGATCCCGCTGATGCAGGCGCAGGGCAGCGACGAGGAGGAAGCCGCGCGCGTGCTCGGCGCGTCGGGCTGGCAGATCTTCCGGCGCGTGACGTTGCCGAACGTCAAGTGGGGCTTGCTGTACGGCGTGATCCTCTGCAATGCGCGCGCGATGGGCGAGTTCGGCGCGGTGTCGGTCGTGTCCGGCCACATCCGCGGCGTGACCGACACGATGCCGCTGCACGTCGAGATCCTGTACAACGAATACAACTTCGCGGCGGCGTTCGCGGTGGCGTCGGTGCTTGCGCTGCTCGCGCTCGTCACGCTCGCGCTGAAGCTGCTCGCCGAGCGTCACCTCGCCGCCGAACTGGCCGGGGCACGCGACGACGTTCCCGCTCATGCCGGCCCCGTCGCGGCCGTTTCGTCGAAATCGTAAAGAGGCAAACAGAATGGGTATCACCGTCCGTCATCTTCAGAAGCGCTTCGGCGATTTCACCGCGCTCGACAACGTGTCGCTCGATTTCCCGCCGGGCGAGCTCGTCGCGCTGCTCGGGCCGTCCGGCTGCGGCAAGACCACGCTGCTGCGCGTGATCGCGGGCCTCGAGCACGCGGACGCCGGCCAGGTCCTGCTGCAGGGCCTCGACGTCGCGTCGGTCGGCGCGCGCGATCGCCAGGTCGGCTTCGTGTTCCAGCATTACGCGCTGTTCCGCCACATGACCGTGTTCGAGAACGTTGCCTTCGGCCTGCGCGTGAAGCCGCGCCGCGAACGCCCGTCGGAAACGGTGATTCGCGACAAGGTGCACGAGCTGCTGAAGCTCGTGCAGCTCGACTGGCTCGCGCAGCGCTATCCGTCCGAACTGTCGGGCGGCCAGCGCCAGCGCATCGCGCTGGCTCGCGCGCTCGCGGTGGAGCCGAAGGTGCTGCTGCTCGACGAGCCGTTCGGCGCGCTCGACGCGAAGGTGCGCAAGGAACTGCGCAGCTGGCTGCGGCGCCTGCACGACGACCTGCACATCTCGACGATCTTCGTCACGCACGACCAGGAGGAGGCGCTCGAGGTGGCCGATCGCATCGTCGTGCTGAACCGCGGTCACGTCGAGCAGGTCGGCAGCCCGCAGGACGTCTACGACCATCCGCAAAGCGCGTTCGTCTACGAATTCCTCGGCGCGGCGAACCGGCTGCCGGGCACGGTCGCCGCGCGCGGTTTCGTCGCCGATGGCGCGGCGGCGTCGATCGCGGTCGACGCCGATTTCGCGGGCCCCGCACACGCCTACGTGCGGCCGCACGACCTGCAGCTGTGGCCGGTGGGCGGCGGCCATCGCGACGGCATCGCGGTGGACGTGCGCCGCGTGATTCCGCTCGGCGGCTCGGTGCGCGTCGAGCTGGAGGCGCGCACGGGCGGGGCGCTGGAAGCCGAGCTCGATCGCGACGCGTGGCGTGCGCTCGCGCTGCAGGTCGGCGACGGCGCGACGGCCGTGCCGCGCGCGCTGCGGGTCTTTCCCGCACACTGACGCCCGAACCCGGTCATGAGAAGAGGGCGGATACCGCTCCCGATCGATCTTCGAACAACGACAGCCCAAGAGGCATACCCATGAATTTTCAGCAATTGCGCTTCGTGCGCGAGGCCGTGCGCCAGAACATGAACCTGACCGAAGTCGCGAACGTGCTGTACACGTCGCAGTCGGGCGTGTCGAAGCAGATCAAGGATCTCGAGGACGAGCTGGGCGTCGACATCTTCATCCGGCGCGGCAAGCGGCTCACCGGCCTCACCGAGCCGGGCAAGGCCGTGCACCAGCTGATCGAGCGGATGCTGCTCGACGCCGAGAACCTGCGGCGCGTCGCGCGCCAGTTCGCCGATCAGGACAGCGGCCACCTCGTCGTCGCGACGACGCACACGCAGGCGCGCTACGCGCTGCCGAAGGTGATCCGCCAGTTCACCGAAGTGTTCCCGAAGGTGCATCTCGCGCTGCGCCAGGGTAGCCCGCAGCAGATCGCGCAGATGATCCTGAACGGCGAAGCCGATCTCGGCATCTCGACCGAGGCGCTCGACCGCTATCCGGACATCGTCACGTTCCCGTGCTATTCGTGGCACCACACGGTCGTCGTGCCCAAAGGGCATCCGCTCGTCGGACGCGAGCACCTGACGCTCGACGAGATCGCCGAATATCCGATCATCACCTACGACCAGGATTTCACCGGCCGCTCGCACATCGACCAGGCGTTCGCGCAGGCCGGCGCGGTGCCCGACGTCGTGCTGACCGCGATCGATGCTGACGTCATCAAGACTTACGTCGAGCTCGGGATGGGGATCGGCGTGGTCGCTGCGATGGCGTTCGATCCGCAGCGCGACACGGGGCTCGTCGCGCTCGACACGCAGCACCTGTTCGAGGCGAGCACGACCCGCGTCGGGCTGCGCAAAGGCGCGTTCCTGCGCGCCTATGCTTACCGCCTGATCGAGATGTTCGCGCCGCAGTTGAACGAAGCCGAGATCGCGGCGCAGTTGCGCGAGGCGGTGTAACTGGCGGCGAAGTGAAGGGCGGCAGGCGCTCGCCTGCCTGTCGCTCCCTACGGCCGCGCGACGACGCGGCATCGCGTGGTCCGGCCGGCCGGGCGCGGCTGACGGTGCGCTGCCGCGATTCACGCGACGGTCTGAAGCGCATCGCCTCGGCTGGAGGTGGCACATCCGCCACATCTGGAAACACCGCGCCGGCAAGTCCTGCCGCAACGTACCGCCGCAGCATAACCAGCCATCGCGGGGTAACGCACCCCAGCCCGCTCAGAACAAACCCTTAAATAGCGATCGCCCGGGTTGCGCGCCGAACCGAAACGGTACAGCATAGCCGTCACTCCGCCGGCTTCCCGCCGGCGGTGGCGCGTCGACGACAGCGCGCGCCAGGCAGTCGGCCGTCTGCCCCGCTTCCATTTCGTGATACCGACAAGCAGCATCGATGGCCAATGTCCGGCTCATGTAGCGCAAACGTTTGCTTGCATTAAAACAACAGCCAAACAAAACAATCCGGCCCGCCGGGCCGATCGCCAGGAGATGAGTATGAAGGTCCTGTTTCGCCGTCGCTTCCTGACCGCCGCGCTCGCCGCCGTCGCGGTCGCCGCCACCCCGGCCGCGTATGCGCAGTCTGCGGCCAAGCCGAAGGTCGCGCTGGTGATGAAGTCGCTCGCCAACGAGTTCTTCCTGACGATGGAAAACGGCGCGAAGGAATACCAGAAGCACAACGCCGGCCAGTTCGACCTGATCACGAACGGCATCAAGGACGAGACCGACACCGCCAACCAGATCCGCATCGTCGAGCAGATGATCGTGTCGAAGGTCGACGCGATCGTGCTCGCGCCGGCCGATTCGAAGGCGCTCGTGCCGGTGGTGAAGAAGGCGGTCGACGCGGGCATCGTCGTCGTGAACATCGACAACCGGCTCGATCCCGACGTGCTGAAGTCGAAGAACCTGAACGTGCCGTTCGTCGGCCCCGACAACCGCAAGGGCGCGCGCAAGGTCGGCGACTACCTCGCGAAGAGGCTCAAGGCGGGCGACCAGGTCGGCATCGTCGAAGGCGTGTCGACGACCACCAACGCGCAGCAGCGCACGGCCGGCTTCCAGGATGCGATGAAGGCGGGCGGCATGAAGGTCGTGTCGGTGCAGTCGGGCGAATGGGAGATCGACAAGGGCAACGCGGTCGCGTCCGCGATGCTCAACGAATACCCGAACCTGCGCGCGCTCCTGTGCGGCAACGACAACATGGCGATCGGCGCCGTGTCGGCGGTGCGGGCGGCGGGCAAGCAGGGCAAGGTGCTGGTGGTCGGCTACGACAACATCAACGCGATCAAGCCGATGCTGAAGGACGGCCGCGTGCTCGCGACCGCCGACCAGTACGCGGCGAAGCAGGCGGTGTTCGGCATCGACACGGCGCTGAAGGCCATCGCCGAGCATCGCAAGCAGTCTGAGCTGTCCGGCGTGGTCGAGACGCCGGTCGACCTCGTCACCAAGTGACCGAGTGACCACGTGACGCCGCACCGATGACGGCCGCCGTCCCTCAAGAATTCCGGGCGGCGGCCGTTATCTGGAGTGAGCGCGATCACGGCCACGGCATACCCATGCACTTGTGAGCGTCATAACCGCACGCCGCGGGCGCGCGGCCGCAACCAGGATCGCGATGGAACCGACCTTCCAACCTTCCCGTCCAGTCGTCCCCGTGCTCGCCGTATCCGGCGTGGGCAAGACCTACGCCGAACCGGTGCTCGCCGACGTCACGCTGACGCTCGCGGCGGGCCAGGCGCTCGCGCTGACCGGCGAGAACGGCGCGGGCAAGAGCACGCTGTCGAAGATCATCGGCGGGCTGGTCGAGCCGACGACCGGCACGATGCAGCTCGGCGGCGACGCGTATGCGCCGGCCAGCCGCACGCAGGCCGAGGCGCTCGGCGTGCGCATGGTGATGCAGGAGCTGAACCTGCTGCCGACGCTGACGGTCGCCGAGAACCTGTTTCTGAACCGGCTGCCGCGGCGCTTCGGCATCATCGACCGCGCGCGGCTGCGCGCCGATGCGCGGGCCGCGATGGCGCAGGTCGGGCTCGACGCGATCGATCCCGATACGCCGGTCGGCGCGCTCGGCATCGGCCATCAACAGATGGTCGAGATCGCGCGCAACCTGATCGGCGACTGTCGCGTGCTGATCCTCGACGAGCCGACCGCGATGCTGACCGCGCGCGAGGTCGAACTGCTGTTCGAGCAGATCGACCGCTTGAAGGCGCGCGGCGTCGCGATCGTCTATATCTCGCACCGGCTCGAGGAGCTCGCGCGCGTTGCCGAGCGGGTCGCGGTGCTGCGCGACGGCCGGCTCGTGCACGTCGGCGACATGGCCGCGATCAGCGCCGACGGGCTCGTCACGCTGATGGTCGGCCGCGAGCTCGGCGAGCACATCGATCTCGGCGCGCGCCGGATCGGCGCGCCGCGCCTCGTCGTGTCGGGCATGACGCGCGGCACGGCCGTGCAGGACGTGTCGCTCGAAGTGCGCGCCGGCGAGATCTTCGGCATCTCCGGGCTGATCGGCGCGGGGCGCACCGAATTGCTGCGGCTGATCTACGGCGCGGACACGCCCGATACGGGCATGATCGCGGTCGGCGAACCGCCGCAGCCGGTGCGCATCCAGTCGCCGGTCGACGCGGTCGCGCACGGCATCGCGCTGATCACCGAGGACCGCAAGGGCGAAGGGCTGCTGCTCACGCAATCGGTCGCCTCCAACGTGTCGCTCGGCCAGCTCGATCGGCTCGCGCGCGGCGGCGTCGTCGATACGGCGCGCGAAACGGCGCTCGCCGAGCAGCAGATCGACGCGTTGCGGATCCGCACGCACGGCGCGGCGCAGCCAGTCGGCGAACTGTCGGGCGGCAACCAGCAGAAGGTCGTGATCGGCCGCTGGCTCGCACGTGACATGGGCGTGCTGCTGTTCGACGAGCCGACGCGCGGCATCGACGTCGGCGCGAAGTTCGAGATCTACACGCTGATGGGCGCGCTGGCGCGCGACGGCCGCGCGCTGGTGGTCGTATCGAGCGACCTGCGCGAGCTGATGCTGATCTGCGACCGGATCGGCGTGATGTCGGCCGGCCGCATGACCGCCGTGTTCGAACGCGGCAACTGGACTCAGGATGCGCTGCTGGCCGCCGCGTTCGCCGGCTTCGGCCGCGACGCGTTGCCGGACGGCATGCAGCATCCGGATGCGGGAGCGGCGCCGCGCGCGGCTTCCGCGGTTTCGACCACAGGACCACACTCATGACCCAGCCTCCCGTATCTCCGAGTGACGCAGGCGCACAGCAGGACCTGACCGGGGGCCGCGCGCGCACGCTGTCCGGCACACGGCTCGGCGTCTCGAACTACCTCGGGCTCGCCGGTGCGCTCGTCGCGATGGTCGCGCTGTTTTCGGCGCTGAGCTCGCACTTCCTGACCTACGACACGTTCAGCACGATCGCGAACCAGATTCCCGATCTCGTCGTGATGTCGGTCGGCATGACGTTCGTGCTGATCATCGCCGGCATCGACCTGTCGGTCGGCTCCGTCCTGGCGCTGGCCGCGTCGATGGTCAGCGTGGCCGCGCTGAAATGGCAGTGGGCGCCGTTGCCGGCCGCGCTGAGCGGCATCGCGGTCGCCACCGTGACCGGCTCGCTGACGGGCGCGGTGACGGTCGGCTGGCGGATTCCGTCGTTCATCGTGTCGCTCGGCGTGCTGGAAGGCGCGCGCGGGCTCGCGTACCAGCTGACGAATTCGCGCACCGCGTATATCGGCGACGCGTTCGATTTCCTGTCGAACCCGATCGCGCTCGGCATTTCGCCGGCGTTCCTGATCGCGGTCGCGGTGATGATCGCCGCGCAGTTCGTGCTGACGCGCACCGTGTTCGGACGCTATCTGGTCGGAATCGGCACGAACGAAGAAGCCGTGCGGCTGGCAGGGGTTAACCCGCGGCCGTATAAAATCCTCGTATTCGCATTGATGGGCGCGCTTGCCGGGCTCGCGTCGCTGTTCCAGATTTCGCGGCTCGAAGCGGCGGACCCGAACGCGGGCGTGGGCCTCGAGCTGCAGGTGATCGCGGCCGTCGTGATCGGCGGCACGAGCCTGATGGGCGGGCGCGGCTCGGTGATCAGCACGTTCTTCGGCGTTTTGATCATCTCCGTGCTGGCGGCGGGGCTTGCGCAGATCGGCGCGAACGAGCCCACCAAACGGATCATCACGGGGGCGGTGATCGTGGTGGCCGTCGTGCTCGACACGTATCGCAGCCGGCGCTCGCGCGCACGGTAGAACAACATGGAACGCAGACCAAAGAGAAACGGGATATGGCGACGATCAAGGATGTAGCGGCCATGGCGGGCGTGTCGTTTACGACCGTCTCGCACGTAGTGAACAATTCGCGGCCGGTGTCCGCGGATGTGCGCGCGAAGGTCGAAGGCGCGATTCGCGAGCTGAACTACGTGCCGTCGGCCGTAGCGCGCTCGCTGAAGGCGCGCGCGACGGCGACCATCGGCCTCGTCGTGCCGAACAGCACGAATCCGTATTTCGCGGAGCTTGCACGCGGCATCGAGGATCAATGCGCGGCGAACGGCTATTGCGTGTTCTTCTGCAACTCGGACGACGATCCGGTGAAGCAGCGCAACTACCTGCGCGTGCTGCAGGAAAAGCGCATCGACGGGCTGATCGTCGCATCGGCCGGCGAGGACGCCGTGCTCGCGCAGACGCTCGCCGATTCGCAAGCGCCGCTCGTCGTCGTCGATCGCAACATCGAGGGGCTGCCGGCCGACCTCGTGCAGATCGACCACGAGCGCGGCGCGTATCTGGCCACGCGGCATCTGCTCGAGCTCGGCCACGCGAAGATCGGCTGCATCACCGGCCCGACCGACACGGCCGTCAGCGCGATGCGCGTGCACGGCTTCATCCGCGCGATGGCCGAGCGCGGCATCGACATCGTGCCGGGCGCGATCGCCGAAAGCGATTTTTCGTGCCTCGGCGGCTATCACGCGGCGGCGCGGCTGTTCGAGACGGTGCAGCCGAGCGCGATTTTCGCCGGCAACGACCTGATGGGCGTCGGCGCGCTGCGCGCGGCGGCCGAGCGCGGCATCCGCGTGCCGGACGAATGCTCGATCATCGGCTTCGACGACATCGAGTTTTCCCGCTACACCTATCCGGCGCTGTCGACGGTCGGGCAGTCGGTGCGGGCGCTCGGCGAAATGGCCGCGCAGACGCTGATCGAGCGGATCGGCGGCGGCTCGACGGCCGCGCCGAGCCGCCGCCGCGTCGTGTCGCCGCGGCTCGTGCTGCGCGAATCGACGTCGGTCTATCGGGAGCCTGCCGTGCCCGGTGCGCGCGCATGACGGCGCCCAACGCCGGTGCAGGCCGCGTGACGGTGGTCGGCAGCCTCAACATGGATCTCGTCGTACGTGCGCCGCGGCTGCCGTTGCCGGGCGAAACGCTGGCCGGCCGCGCGTATGCGCAGGCAGCGGGCGGCAAGGGCGGCAACCAGGCCGTCGCCGCCGCGCGCCTGGGCGCGCAGGTCGCGATGATCGGCTGTGTCGGCGCGGACGCGCACGGCGCAGCGCTGCGCGCGGGCCTCGAGGCGGAAGGCATCGATTGCTCGCGGGTCGCGACGAGCGCGTCCGCATCGACGGGCGTCGCGCTGATCGTTGTCGACGATGCGAGCCAGAACACGATCGTGATCGTCGCGGGCGGTAACGGCGAAGTCACGCCGGCAACGGTCGCGCAGCACGAGGCCGCGATCGCCGCGGCCGACGTGCTGATCTGCCAGCTCGAGACGCCGCCGGACGCGGTATTCGCGGCGCTGTCGGCCGGGCGGCGCCTCGGGCGCACGGTGGTGCTGAACCCGGCGCCGGCCGTCGCGCCGCTGCCCGACGGCTGGCTGCCGCTGGTCGACTATCTGATCCCGAACGAGGTCGAGGCCGCCGCGCTGACCGGCCTGCCGGTGCGCGATCCGGCCGACGCGGAAGCTGCCGCGCGCGCGCTGCAGGCGGCCGGCGCACGCAACGTGCTGATCACGCTCGGCGCGCGCGGCGTGCTGGCGCTCAGCGCCGACGGCGCGGCGCGCCACTATCCGGCGCCCGTCGTGCAGGCGCTCGACACGACCGCCGCCGGCGACACCTTCATCGGCGGCTTCGCGGCCCGGCTCGCGGCCGGCGACGGCGTCGACGCCTCGATCCGCTTTGCGCAGCGCGCCGCGGCCGTCTCGGTCACGCGCGCGGGCGCGCAGCCTTCGATTCCCACCCTCGCCGAACTGGCCTGATAACGCCGGATCGCGCGGCTTCCGCCGCCGGCACGAGCCGGCGGCCGGTCATCCTCCAACACCCGTCGCCGTCGATTGCAGCGCGCGCGCGTCGCGCGACACGCTGCCGTGTTGCGCCCCCTTCATTCATTCATACGTAATGAATGACAGGATTGCTGAGAAAATTGATAGCAATACCATCAAGTTGTGCGTCGAATGGTCGTAAATGTATCGGAGCGAAACAGTGTTTCGAAACGGGCCAGGCCCGTCCATGACGACGCAAGACAGGAACAATGATGGTGATCGCAAACCTGACGATACGGGCGCGCATCGGCTTGACGATGGCGTTTCTCGCGGTGCTGCTGGCGGTGATCGGGGTGCTCGGCCTCTACGGGATGAGCACGGCGAACGACTCGATGCGCGAGCTGTTCACGAACCAGATGCCGAGCGCGGTCGACGTGGCCGTCGCGGACACCTACGCGGCGCGCGAGCGGCTGGCGCTCGATCGCGCCGCGCTGCTGGTGGGCACGCCCGATTCGGCCACGGCGGTCGAGCGCAGCCGCGAGATGCGCGCGCAGTCCGACGCGTGGTGGAAGAAGTACCTCGATCTGCCGCGCGGCCCGGAGGAAGACCGCATCGCGCAGGACGTCGCCGCAAAGCGACAGGCGCTGCAGCGCAACTGCGACGCGTTCGGCGCGCTCGTCACGGCCGGCGACCGTGACCGGCTCGGCGAAGGCGCCAAGCAACTCCAGGTGAAGTACAACGACCTCACGACCGCGAGCGAGGCGTTGCGCAATTTTCAGTTCTCCGACGCTCAGCGCGGCTTCGATCACGCGGAATCGGTGTACGAAACGTTGCGCGTAGTGTCCGTCGTCGCGCTGCTCGCCGGCTTCGTCGCCGCGGTGCTGTCGTGGCTGACGCTGACCCGCGCGATCGGCCGCCCGCTCGCTGAGGCGCTCGGTCATTTCGACGCGATCGCGGCAGGCGACCTGCGCCGTGCGATCGTCGTGCAGCGGCGTGACGAAATGGGGCAACTGCTGAACGGTCTCGCGAAGATGCAGCGCGGGCTCGTCGACACCGTGCGCACGGTGCGCGGCGGCAGCGAGTCGATCGCGACGGCCGCGCGGGAAATTGCCGCCGGCAACATCGACCTGTCGTCGCGTACGGAGGAGCAGGCGTCCGCGCTGCAGGAAACTGCATCGAGCATGGAGCAGCTGACCGGCACCGTGAAACAGAACGCGGACAATGCACGGCAGGCGAGCGCGCTGGCTGCGAACGCATCGGAGATCGCCAACAAGGGCAATACGGTGGTCGGCCAGGTGGTCGGCACGATGGGCGAAATCAACGACAGCTCGGCGAAGATCGCGGACATCATCGCGATCATCGAAGGCATCGCGTTTCAAACCAACATCCTGGCGCTGAACGCGGCCGTCGAAGCGGCGCGCGCCGGCGAGGAAGGGCGCGGCTTTGCGGTCGTCGCGGGCGAGGTGCGCAGCCTCGCGCAGCGCTCGTCGAGCGCGGCCAAGGAGATCAAGGCGCTGATCGACGCGTCGGTGGAGCGTATCCACACGGGCTCGCAACTGGTCGACGAAGCCGGCCGCACGATGCACGACGTGATCGCCGCGGTGCAGCGCGTGACGGACATCATGGGCGAGATCGCCGCGGCGTCCGAAGAGCAGAGCAGCGGCATCGATCAAGTCGCTCGCGCGGTCGCGCAGATGGACGAAGTCACGCAACAGAACGCGGCGCTCGTCGAGGAAGCGGCGGCCGCCGCGCAATCGCTCGACGAACAGGCGGCGCGCCTGCGCGAAACGGCAGCGGTGTTCCGGCTCGACGACGACGCGGCGCGACCGTCGGTCGCAGCCGGCGCCACGCGTCAGGCGCCGCGCGCGAAGCCTGCGCCCGCTGCGCAGCCGGCCGCGGCAGCCGCACCTTCCGTGCCCGCTGGGCCGACCGCCGCGCCTGCCACGCGCAACGAGCGTGACGCCGCACCGAAGCGCACGGCACCGGCGCGCAAGCCGGCAGCCGCAGCGAGCGCGCCGTCCCCGGCTGCGGCAACGGCCGGCGCCGACGATTGGGAGACGTTCTGATACGCGCATGCGCGCGCCTGCCGTCTGCATCAATCCCCATTTGACGAAGTCACACCGGACGCCCGCGCATGCGGGCGTCGTCGTTCGTGCGGCCGGTCGAATGTGACACCGTCCGTGAACATTCACGCGTCGACGCGCGATGTGCATCCGCGCTACGGGTATCTCCTGACGATGCGAAAAAAATTTGTAACGGTGGGCGCGACGTGTCGTCGCAAACGTCTGCTCGAACGTCTATGAAGAAGGGGGCGTGAAGGGGAGTGTGAACGGCGCGGCGACGACGGCGAAGCCATCCGACGCACGAGACGTTCCGCTGCTCGGCGAGACGCGGCGGATGCAGTTTATGCGGCTCGGGAGATCGATTGTAAAGCGACGAAATGCATTGTCCAACCGGTGTTGTCGAGAATGACGAACTTCATACGAAGATGTCGTGAAAAAAAATAAGAAAGGGTTTAGGATGAATTCGAACGCGCTTGCTTCTGCGCAGTCATAGGAAGGCAGGCAAGTCTTACGACTCACGCGAGGGAGGTAGCATGGATATTTACAGCAGCTTCGCGAACCGCTTCGAAAAAACGCGAGAGGAAGAATTCTCGCTGGAGGAGTACCTCGCGCTCTGCAAGAACGATCCGTCAGCGTACGCCACGGCAGGCGAACGCATGCTGGCTGCAATCGGGGAACCCGAGCAAATCGATACCCGCAACGACCCGCGCCTGTCGCGGATCTTCGCGAACAAGGTTATCAAGGTCTATCCCGCCTTCCGTGAGTTTTACGGAATGGAGGAAGTGATCGAGCAGGTGGTTGCGTACTTCCGCCACGCTGCGCAAGGGCTTGAAGAGAAGAAGCAGATCCTCTACCTGCTCGGGCCGGTCGGCGGCGGCAAGTCGTCGATCGCCGAGCGTCTCAAGCAGCTGATGGAACGCGTGCCGTTCTATTCGCTGAAGGGCTCGCCCGTCAACGAATCGCCGCTCGGGCTGTTCGACTACGACGAAGACGGCCCGATCCTCGAAGAGCAATACGGCATTCCGCGCCGCTATCTGAAGAGCATCCTCAGCCCGTGGGCCGTGAAGCGCCTGCACGAATACAACGGCGACATCCGTCAGTTCCGCGTGGTGCGTCGCTACCCGTCGATCCTGCGGCAGATCGGCATCGCGAAGACGGAGCCCGGCGACGAGAACAATCAGGACATCTCGTCGCTCGTCGGCAAGGTCGACATCCGCAAGCTCGAGCAGTACGCGCAGGACGACGCCGATGCGTACAGCTATTCGGGCGGCCTGTGCCTGGCGAACCAGGGGCTGCTCGAATTCGTCGAAATGTTCAAGGCGCCGATCAAGGTGCTGCACCCGCTGCTCACCGCGACGCAGGAAGGCAACTTCAAGGGCACGGAAGGCTTCGGCGCGATCCCGTTCGACGGCGTGATTCTCGCGCACTCGAACGAGTCGGAGTGGAAGGCGTTCCGCAACAACCGCAACAACGAGGCGCTGCTCGACCGGATCTTCGTCGTGAAGGTGCCGTATTGCCTGCGCGTCTCGGAAGAGATCAAGATCTACGAGAAGCTGATCCGCAATTCGTCGCTCGCCGAAGCGGTGTGCGCGCCCGGCACGCTGAAGATGATGTCGCAGTTCGCGGTGCTGTCGCGGCTGCACGAGCCGGAGAATTCGAGCCTCTTTTCGAAGATGCAGGTGTACGACGGCGAGAACCTGAAGGACACCGATCCCAAGGCGAAGTCGTACCAGGAGTATCGCGACTACGCGGGCGTGGACGAAGGGATGACGGGCGTATCGACGCGCTTCGCGTTCAAGATCCTGTCGCGCGTGTTCAACTTTGACACGAGCGAAGTCGCCGCGAACCCGGTGCATCTGATGTACGTGCTCGAACAGCAGATCGAACGCGAGCAGTTCCCGCCTGAAACGGAGCAGAAGTATCTGTCGTTCGTGAAGGACGTGCTGGCGTCGCGTTATGCGGAGTTCATCGGCAAGGAAATCCAGACGGCGTACCTCGAATCGTATTCGGAATACGGGCAGAACATCTTCGACCGCTACGTCACGTATGCGGATTTCTGGATCCAGGATCAGGAGTTCCGCGATCACGACACGGGCGAGAGCTTCGACCGCGCCGCGCTGAACGCCGAACTGGAGAAGATCGAGAAGCCGGCCGGCATCAGCAACCCGAAGGATTTCCGCAACGAGATCGTGAACTTCGTGTTGCGCGCGCGGGCCGCGAACGCCGGCAAGAATCCGGTGTGGACGAGCTACGAGAAGTTGCGGGTCGTGATCGAGAAGAAGATGTTCTCGAATACCGAGGAACTGTTGCCGGTCATTTCGTTCAACGCGAAGGGCTCGGCCGAGGAGCAACGCAAGCATGAGGACTTTGTGAACCGGATGGTCGCGAAGGGCTATACGCCGAAGCAGGTGAGGCTGCTTTGCGACTGGTACCTGCGCGTGCGCAAGTCGTCATGACGCGCGCGGTACCGTGCCCGTGCGGAGGGTCCGCGCGGGCACCTTCAGAGGCGCCGCCCGCATGACGGCAGACGGCATGTGCGGCGAGCGTCCCGGCATATCGACTTTCGAGCGGGAGACCGGGAGTGCTTCATCAAATCATCGACCGCAGGCTGGCCGGCAAGAACAAGAGCATCGCCAACCGCGAACGCTTTCTGCGTCGCGTCAAGAACTACATTCGTCGTGCCGTGTCGGACGCGGTGCGCGATCGTAGCATCAAGGATATCCAGAGCACGCAAAGCATCACGATTCCGCGCAAGGACATCGCGGAGCCGACCTTCCGGCACGGGCCGGGTGGCCGTCGTGAATACGTGCACCCCGGCAACGAGGACTACGTGCGCGGCGACAAGATTCCGCGCCCGCAGGGCGGCTCGGGCGGCGGCGGCAGTCAGGCGAGCAACGACGGCGAAGGGCAGGACGACTTCGTGTTCGAGTTGTCGCGCGACGAATTCATGCAGTACTTCTTCGACGATCTCGAACTGCCGCGCCTCGTGAAGACGCACCTGCTCACGGTGCCGAGCTGGAAGAACGTGCGCGCGGGCTGGGCGGCGGAAGGCACGCCGAACAACATCGACGTCGTGCGCTCGCTCAGAAGCGCGCTCGGCCGGCGCATCGCGCTCGGTTCGCCGCTCGTGAACGAGCTGCGCGAGCTCGAAGCGCAGCTCGAGGCGCTGAAGAATGATCCGGAAGATCGCCGTGCGGAAATCGCGACGCTCGAAGCCGAGATCCATCATCTGAAAGGGCGCATCTGGCGGATTCCGTTCATCGATCCGTTCGATCTGCGCTACGTGAATCGCGTCAAGCAGCCGCAGCCGTCGAGCCAGGCCGTGATGTTCTGCCTGATGGACGTGTCGGGCTCGATGGACGAACAGCGCAAGGATCTCGCGAAGCGCTTCTTCATCCTGTTGTACCTGTTCCTGAAGCGCAACTACGAACGCATCGAGGTCGTGTTCATTCGTCACCACACGCGCGCCGAGGAAGTCGACGAGGACACCTTCTTCCATTCGACGGAAAGCGGCGGCACCGTGGTGTCGAGCGCGCTCGAGCTGATGCGCAAGGTGATGGACGAGCGCTACTCGCCGACCGAGTGGAACATCTACGGCGCGCAGGCCTCGGACGGCGACAACTGGACCGACGATTCGCCGAAGTGTCGCAAAATCCTCGAAGAGGATATCCTCACCAAGACGCGTTATTTCGCCTACATCCAGGTCGCGCCGGAAGAGCAGAATCTGTGGCTGGAGTATGCGCAACTGGCGCTGTCGCAACCGCATCTCGCGATGAAGAAAGTCGAATCGGCTGCCGACATCTACCCAGTATTTCGCGAGTTGTTCGAAAAGCAGGTGGAAATGTCATGACAACGCGCCATCTGCACAACGAATCGCGCGGCTATGCGCCGCGCCCTTCCGGCGACGACACGGCCGGCCCCGCCGCATCGCAGCAAAGCGGCCAGGCCGGGCCCGCTGCGCCGGCCGCCGACTTGCCCGCTGCCGGGCAGAAGGAAGCGCGTATGAACGTTGCCGAACGCAAGCCGCTGCCGTGCCCGTCCGACTGGACGTTCGAGCTGCTCGAGGAATACGACACGCACATCGCGCAGGTCGCCGAGCAGTACGAGCTCGACATCTATCCGATCCAGCTCGAACTGATCAGCGCCGAGCAGATGATGGACGCGTATGCGTCGGTCGGGATGCCCGTCAACTACCGACACTGGTCGTTCGGCAAGCATTTCCTCGCCACCGAGAAGAGCTATCGGCGCGGCCAGATGGGCCTCGCCTACGAGATCGTCATCAACTCGAACCCTTGCATCGCGTATCTGATGGAAGAGAACACGATGACGATGCAGGCGCTGGTGATCGCGCATGCGGCCTACGGCCACAACTCGTTCTTCAAGGGCAACTACCTGTTCCGGCTGTGGACCGACGCGCACGCGATCATCGACTATCTCGTGTACGCGAAGAACTACGTCGCCGAATGCGAGGAGCGCTATGGCCTCGATCGCGTCGAGGAGCTGCTCGATTCGTGTCACGCGCTGATGAACTACGGCGTCGACCGCTACAAGCGGCCGCAGAAGCCGTCGCTGTCGAAGGAAGCGGCGCTGCGGCGCGAGCGCGAGGCGTATCTGCAGTCGCAGGTCAACGAGCTGTGGCGCACGCTGCCGGGCAAGAAGCCCGAACTGGCCGAGGAGCAGGAAGGCCGCTATCCGCCGGAGCCGCAGGAGAACCTGCTGTATTTCGCGGAAAAGAACGCGCCGCTGCTCGAGCCGTGGGAGCGTGAGGTGATCCGCATCGTGCGCAAGATCGGCCAGTACTTCTACCCGCAGCGGCAGACGCAGGTGATGAACGAAGGCTGGGCCACGTTCTGGCATTACACGCTGCTGAACACGCTGTACAACCAGGGCAAGCTCGAAGACGGCTTCATGATGGAGTTCCTGCATTCGCACAGCAACGTCGTCTATCAGCCGCCGGTCACGAAGCCGTACTACAGCGGGATCAACCCGTATGCGCTCGGCTTCTCGATGATGAGCGACATCCGCCGCATCTGCGAAGCGCCGACGGAAGAGGACTACAAGTGGTTTCCGGAAATCGCGGGCACGCCGTGGTTGCCGGCGATGCACTACGCGATGCGCAATTTCAAGGACGAGAGCTTCATCGCGCAGTATCTGTCGCCGAACCTGATCCGCGAGATGCGGCTGTTCTCGGTGCTCGACGACGACATGCGCGATTCGCTCGAAGTGTCGGCGATCCACGACGAATCCGGCTACCAGTACGTGCGCCAGGCGCTGTCGCGGCAGTACGACATCCATCACCGCGAACCGAACATCCAGGTGTGGGCCGTCAACACGCGCGGCGACCGCAGCCTCACGCTGCGCCACTTCATGACCGACAACCGGCATCTGTCGAACGACAGCGACGAGGTGCTCAAGCACATGGCACGCCTCTGGCAGTTCGACGTGTACCTGGAAAGCGTCGACGAGGCAGGCACCGTGCGCAAGCGCTACGAATGCCGATACGTGCCGCCCGAGGTGCGAGTTTGACGCGTATCTGACCGGTCGAGCGAATGGTTTGCATCCGACGCCAGCCTTGCGGCTGGCGTTTTCATATGACGAACGCTCGGCAGGAGAAGATTTTTCTACATCGGGATGAACCCGGAGAGACTGCTACTTTACATTTGGCTAAACTCCCGTAGCGCCGTGCGCCGGAACCGGTGCCACGTGCGACCCCCACGCGGCGGTTGCGGCCGTCTCGCCCCAGCAAAGCACTAAAAGGAAACAGACCAACCCATGGACGTCCAGAGCGACCAAGCTGCGCTGTCCGCGCAAGACACCCGGCGGCGCGTGTTCGCCATCGTCGGCGCCTCGTCGGGCAACCTCGTCGAGTGGTTCGACTTCTACATCTACTCGTTCTGCGCGCTGTATTTCGCGCCGGCGTTCTTCCCCAGCGGCAACACGACCACGCAGCTGCTGAACACGGCAGGCGTGTTCGCGGCCGGCTTCCTGATGCGTCCGATCGGCGGCTGGCTGTTCGGCCGCATCGCCGACCGTCACGGCCGCCGCGCGGCGATGATGATCTCGGTGCTGATGATGTGCGGCGGCTCGCTGGTGATCGCGGTGCTGCCGACCTACGCGCAGATCGGCGCGCTCGCGCCCGCGCTGCTGCTGGTCGCGCGGCTGTTTCAGGGGTTGTCGGTCGGCGGCGAGTACGGCACGAGCGCGACCTACATGAGCGAGGTCGCGCTGCAAGGGCGGCGCGGTTTCTTCGCGTCGTTCCAGTACGTGACGCTGATCGGCGGCCAGCTGTGCGCGCTGCTGGTGCTCGTGATCCTGCAGCAGGCACTGTCGGGCGACGAGCTGAAGGCGTGGGGCTGGCGCATTCCGTTCGTGTGCGGCGCGGCGGCGGCGCTGATCTCGCTGTATCTGCGCAAGTCGCTCGACGAGACGTCGACCAGCGCGTCGCGCGACAAGAAGGACGCGGGCACGATTCGCGGTGTGTGGCAGCACAAGGGCGCGTTCTTCACGGTGGTCGGCTTCACGGCCGGCGGCTCGCTGATCTTCTACACGTTCACCACGTACATGCAGAAGTATCTGGTGAACACGGCCGGCATGCACGCGAAGACGGCCAGCAACGTGATGACCGTCGCGCTGCTCGTCTACATGCTGATGCAGCCGGTGTTCGGCGCGCTGTCCGACCGGATCGGCCGGCGCACGTCGATGATCCTGTTCGGCACGCTGTCGGTGCTCGGCACGGTGCCGCTGATGCACGCGCTCAAGACGGTGTCGAGCCCGACGGCCGCGTTCGTGCTGATCACGGTCGCGCTCGCGATCGTCAGCTTCTACACGTCGATCAGCGGCCTGATCAAGGCCGAGATGTTCCCGCCGGAAGTGCGCGCGATGGGCGTCGGCCTGTCGTATGCGGTCGCGAACGCGATCTTCGGCGGCTCGGCCGAATACGTCGCGCTGTGGTTCAAGTCGATCGGCAGCGAGGAGACCTTCTACTGGTACGTGACCGCGCTGTGCGCGATCTCGCTGATCGTGTCGTGGCGCATGCGCGACCCGAGCAAGGAGGGCTATCTGCGTCACGAGCCGTGATCGGTGCAACGGCGCGGCCGCCGGTGCGGCCGGCATGACGCCACGGAACGGCGCGCCGCGATGTACGTGGCGCGCCGTTTTTTGTTCATGGCCGGTTCGCGTCGCTGGTCGCCGCGCGTAAGCGCATCGCGCATCGCGCGATATCGTTATCGAAATCGCTTCGTTGTCCGCGGTCGGCGCCAGCGCTTATGCTGGGCGCGTAGTTCGTGTGACACCTCCTTGACTGGGATTCGCGCCCGCTGCCTGCAGCGGGCGTCTTTTTGTTCCCGCTCCGTCACGCGGCCAGCAGTGTCAGGGACACCAAATATAATGGCGCGCGCGGCTCACGCGCGACAACCCATACCAAGATCCCATGAGAGAACAACCAACATCCAGGCCGTGGCTGACGATCGTGCTGGCCGTCGTCAATATCGCGATATTCGTGCTGATGTGGCGCGCCGCATCGTACGGCGACCTGTCGAACCCGCTGCTGCTCGACTGGGGCGCGAACTTCGCGCCGTACACGCTCACCGGGCAGCCGTGGCGGCTGCTGACCAGCGCATTCCTGCACGGCAGCTGGATGCACGTCGCACTCAACATGTACATGCTGATCGTGCTCGGCACGGTGCTCGAACGCGTGGGCGGGACGCTGCGGTTCGGCGTCGCGTATCTGTTGTCCGCGCTCGGCGGCTCGCTGCTCAGCGCGCTGTGGCACGGCTATCACGAAGTCGGCGGCAGCAGTTTCGCCTTCGGCGTCGTGCTGCAGACGAGCGGCATCCAGCCGGTGGTGAGCGTCGGCGCGTCGGGCGCGCTGATGGGGCTGGCGGGCGCCGCCGCGGCGCTGGTGCTGCGACGCCGGCGCGAGGCCGGAGCCGACGCGCAGGTGCCGATCAATCTCGCCGCGGTCGTGCAGGTCATCGTGCTCAACCTCGGGTCGGGCTTCGTGATTTCCGGCATCGACCAGGCCGCGCATCTCGGCGGCGTGATCGTCGGCTTCGTCGCCGGCTGGCTGATGTATGGCGGCACGCGTGCGTCGCGCGTCGCCGTGCCGCTCGTGGTCGCGGTGCTCGGCAGCGCCGCGATGGTGTCGGCGGCGCAGCGCGCGGGCAGCGACGAGTTGCAGAGCTGGCGCGTCGCGACCGATCGCGCGCTCGCGCACGACGCCGCGAAGCGGCAGGCGCAACAGCAGGCGGCCGCGATTGCCGCGCAGATCCGCGACGACGAGCAGCATCGGCCCGCGCCCGTGTCGGCCGAGCGCGCCGCAGGCACCGTCGTGCCGGTCGGCAAGTGGCCGTATGCGATGGTGCTGGGCGCGTCGGGCAAGCGGCTGTACGTGACCGACATCGACCGCAACACGCTCGTCGTGGTCGATGCGCAGCGCCAGGCGGTCGTGCGGACGATCGCGGGTGAACCGTTCGCGACCGGGCTCGACGGCTGCCCCGGCAACATGTGCCGCGGCCGCGGCGCGAGCGGCCTCTATGTGAGCCCCGACGAACGCTATGCGTACGTCGCGTCGATGCGCGAGAACGGGCTCGTGCGCATCGACCTGAACAGCGGCGCGATCGTCGACGGCGTGACGCTCGGCCGGTTCCCGCGCGCGATCGTGGCGTCCGCATCGAACGACAGGCTGTACGTGCTGAACAGCGTCGACGACACGATTTCCGTCGTCAGCCTCGCGCACTGGCCGCAGGTCGTCGCGACGCTGCGGCTCGGCGATCACGATGCGTCGGGCGTCGAGTTCGGCCGCGCGCTGTCGATGTGGCTGTCGCCCGACGGCAAGCGGCTGTATGCGTATGCGTTCGAGAAGAGTGCCATCGTCGCGTTCGACACGGCGACGAATGCGCCGGTGCAAACCTATCCGGTCGATGCGGATTTCATCGAAGCGAAGCCGGGCGCGAACGGTGCCGGCGTGTGGTTCTACAACGCGTCGTCGGTGCAATGGCGGGACGCGTCGACGCTTGCCGTACGCAGCGCTTATCCGGTGTGCGACACGTCGATGCACAGCTTCGACGGCAGCGGCGACGGCTCGCTGATCGCCGTCGCCGGCTTCGACGGCAAGCCGCTGCGCGTGATCAAGACGGCGACGCGTCGCACGGTGGGCGAGTTTCCGGTGGCGGGCGGCGCCGGGCAGGTGATCTTCGCGCCTGACCGCCGCACGCTGTTCGCGCTCGGGGCAGCGGGTACGCTGTCGTTCCTCTCCATGGACCGCTCGCTCGATTATCTGCAGGACGGCGGCGACGGCGAGTTCCTGTGCGCGGCGTCGGCCGACGGCAGCGGGGAGGGCGGGGATGCCGGCGACGAATGACCGCGCTCGCGCGTCATCACGAAACCCGCAGAGCAAAGCATCATTTGTTGGTTCGAATCCGCCGCATGCGCTGATACGTTAGCGGCTTCGCGACGATACACCGCGTTGCGATGTTCCTCGAACCGGGCCGCCGCGCGATCCGCGGCGGCCCTCATAACAATGCAGGCTGCGCTCATGAAATTCCACACTCTCGCTACCTGGCTCGTCGGAGCTGCGCTCGTTACGGCGGGCACGCTCGCGCATGCAGACCGCCTCGACGACATCAAAAAAGCCGGCGTGCTGCGCGTCGCGACGTTCGACAGCAACCCGCCGTTCGGCTTCGTCGATGCGAAAAGCCACCACATCGTCGGCCTCGACGTCGACTACGCGAAGGCGCTCGCCGACAAGCTCGGCGTGAAGCTGCAACTGCAGCCGACCAATCCGGCCAACCGCATTCCGTTCCTGACCTCGGGCAAGGTCGACCTGGTGCTCGCGAACTTCACGATCACCGACGAGCGCGCGAAGCAGGTCGACTTCAGCATTCCGTACTTCTCGTCGGGCCAGCAGTTTCTCGCGAAGAAGGGCGTGCTGAAATCGGCCGACCAGCTGAACGGCTTGCGCGTCGGCGCGGACAAGGGCACGACCAACGAAATCACGCTGCGCGACAAGTTCCCCGGCGCGACGATCGTCGCGTACGACGACACGCCGTTCGCATTCGCGGCGCTGCGCGCGGGCAACGTGCAGGCGATCACGCAGGACGGCCCGAAGCTGATCGGCCTGCTCGCGAACGTGCCCGACAAGCAGAACTACGAGATCCCCGCGTTCACGATCTCGAACGACTACATGGGCGTCGGTGTGCCGAAGGGCGAAGCGCGCCTGCTCGGTTTCGTGAACGACACGCTGAAGGGGCTCGAGGCGAACGGTCGCGCCGCGCAGATCTACGACGCGTGGTTTGGCCCGACGACCAGGACGCCGCTCACGCGCATCTTCCGCATCGGCGATCGCACCTGAGTCGTTCGCGCCGCGCGTCGAGATCGCCCGCCGCACGTTGCCCGGCGCCCGGCGCCCGTCGCGGTGCGACGGATCGCGGCGTTTCCCGTGTCACTTACCCGATCGCGCCCGCCGCGATCGCACCATCTCATGTTCGGGTTGGCTCCCAAATATCTGTCCTGGCTGTGGCAGGGCTTTCTGGTCACGCTCGGCCTGGCGGCTGCGTCGGCGCTCGCGGCGAGCGTCGGCGGCTTGCTGCTCGCCGTGATGCGTCACGCGCGCGGGGCGGCGCCGCGCATGCTCGCGGCCGGCTATGTCGTGGCGTTGCGCAATACGCCGCTGCTCGTGCAGCTGCTGTTCTGGTATTTCGGCGTCGCGTTGCTGCTGCCCGATACGTGGATCGCGTGGCTGAACGCGCGCCACCGGCTCGACATCGGCCCGCTCACGCTCGCGTGGCCGTCGTTCGAATTCGTCGCGGGCTGGGTCGGGCTGAGCGCCTACACGGCCGCGTTCGTCGCCGAGGAATGCGAAGCCGGCCTGCGCGGCGTGCGGCGTGCGCAGCACGATGCCGCTGCGGCGCTCGGCCTCACGCCGATGCAGTCGCTGCGCTACGTGGTGCTGCCGCAAGCCGTGCGTATTGCGCTGCCGCCGCTGTTCGGCCAGTACATGAATCTCGTCAAGAATTCGTCGCTCGCGATGGCGATCGGGGTCGCCGAGCTGTCCTATGCGTCGCGGCAGGTCGAGACGGAGACGTTCAAAACCTTCGCCGCATTCGGCATCGCGACCGTGCTGTATGTCGCCGCGGTGGCCGCGATCGAGGCCGCCGCGTACGCGGCCACGCAATGGCGCGACCGGCTCGGCGCAGGGCGGTGACGATGGACCTTTCGCTGTTGCTCGACAACCTGCCGTATCTGCTCGTCGGCGCCTTCCCGGACGGCCCGCTCGGCGGCGCCGCGTTGTCGCTCGTGCTGGCGATGGCATCGGCCGTCGCGTCCGCGCTGCTCGGCGTCGCGCTCGGTGTGGGGATGGCGCTCGCGCGCGGGCCGCTGCGCGTCCTGCTGCTCGCGTTCATCGGTTTTTTCCGCGCGATTCCGGTGCTGATGCTGATCTTCTGGACGTACTTCCTGATGCCGATGCTGCTGCACATGGACGTGCCGGGGCTCGCGACCGTCGTCTGCGCGCTCGCGCTGATCGGCGGCGCCTATCTCGCGCACGCGGTGCACGCGGGCATCGTCGCGGCGGGCGAGGGGCAGCGTCAGGCGGGCTTGTCGCTCGGGCTCACGCGCTGGCAGACGGTGCGCCACGTGCTGCTGCCACAGGCGATCCGGATCATGACGCCGTCGTTCGTGAACCAGTGGGTTGCGCTCGTGAAGGACACGTCGCTCGCGTACATCGTCGGCGTGCCGGAACTGTCGTTCGTCGCGACGCAGGTGAACAACCGGTTGATGGTGTATCCGGCGCCGATCTTCCTGTTCGTCGCGGTGCTGTACCTCGTGCTGTGCACGTCGCTCGACGGCGCAGCGCGCTGGCTGCTGTCGCGCCGCGAGCGTGCGCAGCAGATCGCACGCACGACGCCCGACCGGACCGAACCCGCGCGATGACGGGTGTGCCGCGTGCGGTGCGTGATGCGCGCTTGCTTGCGGTATGAGGTTCGATGACGCCACGCGGCGGCGCGCGTCGGTGCTGCGCAGCGCGGGCACCGGCTACGTTCCGCCGCAGCGGATCAACCAAACGCCGGGAGTGGCGCGGCGTCGACCGATATCGCGATCCTGCGGTTACCCACGCACGTCACCGCCCCGGCCACACACCCGACCGAACGTTACGACGCGCCGTAATGCGTATCGAACACCGAACGCAGCGTCGACGGCCCGACCGCGAAGTCGCCCCACAGCGGGCCGTCGCCTTGCGCGAACGCAAACGGCGTCGTGCCGATCGACGCGAGGCGGAACCGCCACTGCGCGGCTTCCTGACGGAACGCGGTGCGTTGCATGTCGGACAGCTCGGTTTGCGCGCTGGCGAGCGTGACGAGCGGATCGACCGGGTCGTTCGCGATGCGCACCTCGAAGTGCAGGTGCGGGCCGGTCGCCGCGCCGGTCATCCCGACCGAGCCGATGCGCTGACCCTGCTTCACCGTCTCGCCGACCTTCAGCCCGCGCGCGTACGCAGACAAATGCGCGTAGTAGGTCGAATAGCCGTCGGCGTGATCGACGATCACGTAATGGCCGTAGCCGCCCGGATCGGTGCCCACGAACGACACGACGCCATCGGCCGCCGCATCGACCGGCGTGCCGGTCGGCGCCGCGAGATCGACGCCGGTGTGGAACGCCATCGCCTGCGACAGCGGATGCACGCGTTCGCCGAAGAACGAACTGATGCGCGTCCACTTGACCGGCATCGTGAACGCGGCGGCTTCGAGCGGCGCGCCGTCGAGCGTGTAGTACGCGCCATGCTCGGCGCCCGGCGCGTGGAACCAGATCGCGCCGAACTTGCGGCCCGCGACGCGCAGCTCGACTGCGGTGAGGTGCGGCGTGCCGTTGTTGGTGTCGTACGCGATCCGGTAGTAGTCGCCGCGCTGCGCACTCGCACGCATCGCCACCTTGCCGGTGACGAGATCGCCGAGCTGGATGCGAACCTCGGGCGGCACGTCGAGCCGATCGAGCGTGTCGGACAGCGTGAGCTCGATGTCGCCCGCGCGCATCCCGTGGCTCCGGTCGGGCTCGGCGTACTGGAACAGGTTCGGATAGCCGAGCATGTCGTTGCGGTGCGCGCTGAGCGACGCGAACAGGCCGGGCTGCGCGCTGCGCTCGGCGAACGCGTGGCGCTCGCCGATCGTGTGTGCCAGCTCGCTCGTCACGAAATGCTGGGCGGTGGGAAACGGCGTGTCGGACAGCACGCGCTGCGGCAGCACGGCCGTGCCCGAATCGACGGCGCCGGGCAGTTGCGAAACCGCCGGCAATGCGGCGGCGAGACCGAACGCGGCGAGGGCGCCGAGCACGGCGGCCGGCACCAGCGCGCGCACGAGGCGCTGCGCACGGCCGGGCGCGAAGGCATCAGGGGTTGCAGCAGGCTTGACCAAAGGTGTCCACATCCAGGAAAGCGGTTCAAAGAGGTGTGGGCAGGAGCCGTCGCGCGAAAGGCGCCGCGCAGGCGCGGGGCGGGCGACGGGCGTGCAACAAAACAGGCCCCGCGTGGGGCCCGTGTCGTTGCCGTTCGACCCAACTTGCGGGCGCGCCCGCTTCGAACGGCGGCGTGAACTGCCGGGTCGAACCCGATTATCACGAAGACGCTAAGCAATGATGACCGCGTCAGTCTACCGATGTTCCGCGAAACGTTGAAAATTTTAAAGAGGGTCGGCCCATTCGTTTCGCAGTGCGGAAATTGGGGTTAATTCAGCATTTATTGCGCGGCTTTCCGCGCGGCAGGCAATTTTTGCGTGCGCACGCGCAGCGCCCCGGATGACTCGACGGCGTCGAAACCGGCGTCGAGCATGGCTTCGGCGTCGTTCCAGCGGGTGCCGCGCAGGCGGTCGGTCCAGATCATCGACGCGAACACGCCTTCGAGCAACGACACCAGATAGACGGCCGCCAGATGCACGTCGAGATCGGCGGCCAGCTCGCCGCCGGCGATCGCGCGGCGCAGCAGCGCTTTCGTGATCCGCAGGATCTGCAGCTCGAGCAGCGTGCGCCGGCGCAGCAGTGCGCCGTTTTCTTCGCTCTGTTCGCACTTCGTATAGAGAATCACCAGCACGCGCTGCATCGAGCCCGGCTCGCCGCATTGCCGCAGATAGTGCGACGCGGCGCGCCGCAGCGTCGCGAACGCGGGCAGGCCGTCCGCGGCCTCGAAGCCTTCCGACGTGCGCGCGAACGCGCGGTCGCACAGCGCCAGACAGACTTCCATCTTGTTGCGGTAATGCCCGTATACGGCGCCGCGCGACATCCCGGCCGCTTCGGCGAGGTCGGCCATCGCGGTCTGCGCGACGCCCTGTTCGAGCAGCACGAGCTCGGCGGCGTCGAGAATCCGGTGCTTGATGGCGAGCGATTCTTCCCGGGTCTTGCGGGCCATGGCGTGAATTTCCTTACAGTTCGCTGTCGTTTTATTGAGACAGTAGGCCAATCGTTCGACAACGTGCATATTTAATCAGTCGTGACTGATTATAATCGGCCACCCTGAGCTGCCGCATTTTCTATCGGCGGCGAACGATCCGAGGTCACAGATGAACAACACGGGTTTCGGCACGCGGCGCGGCGCGCTCGCGATGCTCGCGCTTGCGGCCATGCTGGTCGCGGGCGGATGTGGCAAGGGCGGGCCGGATACCGCGCCGCCGGCCGTGCGAAGCGCGACCGTCGTGACGGTGCGCCCGACCGCGGTGCCGATGACGGTCGAATTGCCCGGGCGGCTCGACGCGTATCGGCAGGCGGAAGTGCGCGCGCGGGTCGCGGGGATCGTGACCGCGCGCACGTACGACGAAGGGCAGGAAGTGAAGCAGGGCGCGGTGCTGTTCCGCATCGATTCCGCGCCGCTGATGGCGGCGCGCGATGCCGCGCAGGGCGCGCTCGCGAAGGCGCAGGCCGCCGCGCTCGCCGCCACCGACAAACGCCGCCGCTACGACGACCTGGTGCGCGACCGCGCGGTCAGCGAGCGCGACCTCACCGAGGCCGTCGCCGCCGATACGCAGGCGAGGGCCGAGGTCGTGTCCGCGAAGGCCGAGCTCGCCCGCGCACAGCTTCAGCTCGACTACGCGACGGTCACTGCGCCGATCGCCGGCCGCGCGCGGCGCGCGCTCGTGACCGAAGGCGCGCTCGTCGGCCAGGATCAGGCGACGCCGCTCACGACCGTCGAGCAGCTCGACCCGATCTACGTGAATTTCTCGCAGCCGGCGGCCGACGTCGAGGCGCTGCGCCGCGCGGTGAAGAGCGGGCGGGCGACCGGCATCGCGCAGCACGACGTCACGGTCACGCTGGTGCGCGCCGACGGCAGCGCGTATCCGCTCAAGGGCAGGCTGCTGTTCAGCGATCTCGCGGTCGATCCGACCACCGACACGGTCGCGATGCGCGCGCTGTTTCCGAACCCGGAGCGCGAGCTGCTGCCGGGCGCGTACGTGCGGATCTCGCTCGACGCGGCCGTCGATCAGCGCGCGATCCTGGTGCCGCGCGATGCGTTGCTGCGCACGGCCGAGCGCACGTCGGTGCGCGTGGTCGGGCCGAACGGCAAGGTGCGCGACGTCGAAGTCGTCGCCGACCGGATGAGCGGCCGCGACTGGCGCATCACGCGCGGCCTCGCGGGCGGCGAGCGCGTGATCGTCGACGACGCCGCGCAGTTCGCGCCCGACACCGTCGTGAAGCCCGTCGAGCAGGCACCGCCGGCGAAGGCCGCAGCGGCCGGGCCCGCCCGCCAAACCTGACCGGTTCATACACCATGGCACGTTTCTTCATCGATCGCCCCGTGTTCGCATGGGTGATCGCGCTGTTCATCCTGCTCGGCGGCGGCTTCGCGATTCGTGCGCTGCCGGTCGCGCAGTATCCCGACATCGCGCCGCCCGTCGTCAGCATCTATGCGTCTTACCCGGGCGCGTCCGCGCAGGTCGTCGAGGAATCGGTGACCGCGCTGATCGAGCGCGAGATGAACGGCGCGCCGGGGCTGTTGTACACGTCGGCGAGCAGCAGCGCCGGGAGCGCATCGCTCTATCTGACCTTCAAGCAGGGCGTGAACGCCGATCTCGCGGCCGTCGAAGTGCAGAACCGGCTGAAGACGGTCGACGCGCGGCTGCCCGAACCGGTGCGGCGCGCCGGCATCCAGGTCGAGAAGGCAGCGGACAACATCCAGCTGGTCGTGTCGCTGACGTCGGACGACGGCCGCATGACCGACGTGCAGCTCGGCGAATACGCGTCGGCGAACGTCGTGCAGGCGCTGCGCCGCGTCGACGGCGTCGGCCGCGTGCAGTTCTGGGGCGCCGAATACGCGATGCGGATCTGGCCGGACCCGGACAAGCTGGCCGGACATGGCGTCACCGCGTCGGACATCGCGTCGGCCGTGCGTGCGCACAACGCGCGCGTGACGATCGGCGACATCGGCCGCAGCGCGGTGCCGGACAGCGCGCCGATCGCCGCGACGGTGTTCGCCGACGCGCCGCTGAAGACGCCGGCCGATTTCGGCGCGATCGCGCTGCGCACGCAGCCGGACGGCTCCGCGCTCTATCTGCGCGACGTCGCGCGCGTCGAGTTCGGCGGCAACGACTACAACTATCCGTCGTACGTGAACGGCAAGGTCGCGACCGGCATGGGGATCAAGCTCGCGCCCGGCTCGAACGCGGTCGCGACCGAGCGGCGCGTGCGCGCGGCGATGGACGAGCTGTCCGCGTACTTCCCGCCGGGCGTGAAGTACCAGATCCCGTACGAGACGTCGTCGTTCGTGCGCGTGTCGATGAACAAGGTCGTCACGACGCTGATCGAGGCCGGCGTGCTGGTGTTCCTCGTGATGTTCCTGTTCATGCAGAACCTGCGCGCGACGCTGATCCCGACGCTCGTCGTGCCGGTCGCGCTCGCGGGCACGTTCGGCGTGATGCAGGCGCTCGGCTTCTCGATCAACGTGCTGACGATGTTCGGCATGGTGCTCGCGATCGGCATCCTCGTCGACGATGCGATCGTCGTCGTCGAGAACGTCGAGCGGCTGATGGTCGAGGAGCGGCTCGAGCCGTACGAAGCGACCGTCAAGGCGATGCAGCAGATCAGCGGCGCGATCGTCGGCATCACGGTGGTGCTGACCTCGGTGTTCGTGCCGATGGCGTTCTTCGGCGGCGCGGTGGGCAACATCTACAGGCAGTTCGCGCTCGCGCTCGCGGTGTCGATCGCCTTCTCGGCGTTTCTCGCGCTGTCGCTGACGCCCGCGCTGTGCGCGACGCTGCTCAAGCCGGTGGACGGCGGCCATCACGACAAGCGCGGCTTCTTCGGCGCGTTCAACCGCTTCGTCGCGCGCGCGACGCAGCGCTATGCGACGCGCGTCGGCACGATGCTCGCCAGGCCGCTGCGCTGGCTCGTCGTGTACGGCGCGCTGACCGCGGCCGCGGTGCTGATGCTCACGCAACTGCCGAGCGCGTTCCTGCCCGACGAGGATCAGGGCAACTTCATGGTGATGGTGATCCGGCCGCAGGGCACGCCGCTCGCCGAGACGATGCGCAGCGTGCGCGAGGTCGACGCGTACCTGCGCCGCGAGGAGCCGGCCGCGTACACGTTCGCGCTCGGCGGCTTCAACCTGTACGGCGAAGGGCCGAACGGCGGGATGATCTTCGTCTCGCTGAAGGACTGGCGCGCGCGCAAGGCCGCGCGCGATCACGTGCAGGCGATCGTCGCGCGCATCAACGCGCGCTTCGCGGGCACGCCGAACACGACGGTGTTCGCGATGAACGCGCCGGCCTTGCCCGATCTCGGCTCGACGAGCGGCTTCGACTTCCGCCTGCAGAACCGCGGCGGGCTCGACTACGCGGCGTTCAGCGCCGCGCGCGAGCAGTTGCTCGCGGTGGCCGGCCGCGACCCTGCGCTGACCGACGTGATGTTCGCCGGCATGCAGGACGCGCCGCAACTGAAGCTCGACATCGACCGCGCGAAGGCGTCGGCGCTCGGCGTGTCGATGGACGAGATCAACACGACGCTCGCGGTGATGTTCGGCTCCGACTACATCGGCGACTTCATGCACGGCACGCAGGTGCGCCGCGTGATCGTGCAGGCCGACGGCCGGCATCGCGTCGATCCCGACGACGTGAAGAAGCTGCGCGTGCGCAACGCGCGCGGCGAGATGGTGCCGCTCGCGGCGTTCACGACGCTGCACTGGACGCTCGGGCCGCCCCAGCTCACGCGCTACAACGGCTTCCCGTCGTTCACGATCAACGGCTCGGCCGCGCCGGGACACAGCAGCGGCGAAGCGATGGCCGCGCTCGAGCGGCTTGCCGCGACGCTGCCGGCGGGAATCGGCCACGCGTGGTCGGGACAGTCGTTCGAGGAGCGGCTGTCGGGCGCGCAGGCGCCGATGCTGTTCGCGCTGTCGGTGCTGGTGGTGTTCCTCGCGCTCGCGGCGCTGTACGAGAGCTGGTCGATTCCGTTCGCGGTGATGCTGGTCGTTCCGCTCGGCGTGATCGGCGCGGTGCTCGGCGTCACGTTGCGCGCGATGCCGAACGACATCTACTTCAAGGTCGGGCTGATCGCGACGATCGGCTTGTCGGCGAAGAACGCGATCCTGATCGTCGAAGTCGCGAAGGATCTGGTCGCGCAGCGCATGCCGCTGATCGACGCCGCGCGCGAGGCCGCCCGCCTGCGGCTGCGGCCGATCGTGATGACGTCGCTCGCGTTCGGCGTCGGCGTGCTGCCGCTCGCGTTCGCATCGGGCGCGGCGTCCGGCGCGCAGATGGCGATCGGCACCGGCGTGCTCGGCGGCGTGATCACGGCGACGGTGCTCGCGGTGTTTCTCGTGCCGCTGTTTTTCGTGATGGTCGGCCGCGTGTTCGACGTCGGCCCGCGCCGGCGCGGCGCGTCGCAGCCGACGACGATGGAGGGTTCGCATTGATGGTCGCGCTCAATCGCCGCATGGCGGGCCGCGTTCCGCTCGCGCTGGCCGCGGCGCTCGCGCTCGCGGGCTGCTCGCTCGCGCCGCACTACGAACGGCCGGCCGCGCCCGTGCCGGCCAGCTACGCAGCGCCGGACGGCGGGCAGGGCGGGGAGGGTGGCGCGCCCGCTGCATCGGCATCGGCATCGGTCGATGCCGCGCTGCTCGACGACTGGCGCGCGTACTTCACCGACCCCACGCTGCAGGCGTGGATCGACGCCGCGCTCGCGAACAATCGCGACTTGCGGATCGCGGCCGGCCGGCTCGACGAAGCGCGCGCGCTGTACGGTGTGCAGCGCGCGGACCAGCTGCCGTCGCTCGATGCGAACCTCGCCTACGACCGCACCCGCCAGTACGACCCGGTGGTGCGCCAGAGCGCGGTGAGCGGGCTGTATCGGGCGGGCGTCGGCATCAGCGCCTACGAGCTGGACCTGTTCGGCCGCGTGCGCAGCCTGTCGGATGCCGCACTCGCCGACTATTTCGCGACGGCGTATGCGCAGCGCACGGTGCGCATCGGCGTGATCGCCGAAGTCGCCGGCGCGTATGTCGCGCAACGATCGTTGCAGGAGCAACTGGCGCTGGCGCAGCGCACGCTCGACGCGCGCGAACGCATCGCCGCGCTCACGCGGCGCCGCTACGCGGCCGGCACGAGCGATGCGATCGAGCTGCGCTCGGCCGAGATGCTGGTGGCGTCCGCGCGTGCGTCGCAGGCCGCGCTGCAGCGCGAGCATGCGCAAGCGGTGCGCGCGCTGCAGCTGCTCGCCGGCGATTTCGCGCGCGAGGCGCCGGCCGACGGCGCGACGCTCGACGCGCTCACCATCGCGCCGGTCGCGCCCGGCGCGCCGAGCGCGTTGCTCGAGCGGCGGCCCGACGTCCGTCAGGCCGAGTCGCGTCTGCAGGCCGCGAACGCGCAGATCGGCGCGGCGCGCGCGGCATTCTTCCCGCGCATTGCGCTGACGACCGACTACGGCTCGGTCAGCGACGCGTTCTCGAGCCTGTTCGCGGCGGGCACCAGCGTCTGGTCGTTTGCGCCGCGCATCACGCTGCCGATCTTCGCGGGCGGACGCAATCGCGCCAATCTCGACGTGGCCGACGCGCGCAAGCACATCGCCGTCGCCGAATACGAGAAGACCGTGCAGACGGCGTTCCGCGAAGTGGCCGACGCGTTCGCCGCACGCGGCTGGATCGATCGCCAGCTCGCGGCGCAGCAGGACGTCTACGCGGCCGACGGCGCCCGGCTGAAACTCGCCGAGCGTCGCTATGCGGCCGGCGTCGCGACCTACCTCGAGCTGCTCGACGCGCAGCGCAGCACCTACGAGTCGGGCCAGGCGCTGATCCGGCTCAAGGAGCTGCGCCTCGCGAACGCGATCGCGCTGTATCGCGCGCTCGGCGGCGGCTGGACGCCCGCCGAAGGCGCGGACGCCGCCGCGTGATCCGCCCGCCGGCCGGCGGCACGACGCAGCGCCGGCCGGCCCCGCCGCACTTTGATCAGACAAATCCCGACAAAATCGAAGGGCTTTCCGTTAATCGGATTGAGAATGATTTGCGTTTACGTTAAATTGCCCCATCTCGAAACTGATGGAGCGGATCGATGGCAATGGCGCAAGTGCTCGAACGGTCGGCGGCGGCAACGGCGAATGCGTTCCTCGGCAGTTGTCCCGATCTTGCGCCGCGCGCGGCCGTGCCTGCGGGCCGCGGCGCGCCGCACGCGCACGGCGCGCTGCTCGACGTGCTGGTCGCGCATCGCGCGATGCTGGTGAACGTCGCGCGCGGCTTCGTCGGCTGCGCGAGCCGCGCCGAGGACGTCGTGCACGACGTGTTCGTCAAGCTCGTCGAGTTTCCGAACCAGGACGCGGTGCGCCAGCCGGTCGCGTACGTGACGCGGATGGTGCGCAATGCGTCGATCGACGCGCTGCGCCGGCAGAGTTTCGAGAGCATCCATCACACGGACGAGGACGACGGCTTCGACGTGCCGTCGCCGGAGCCGACGCCCGAGGCCGCGCTGATGACGCGCGACGCGCTGCGCCGCGTGTGCGCCGCGCTCGACGATCTGCCCGCGCGCAGCCGCGCGGCGTTCGAGATGGTGCGGCTGCGCGAGGAGACGCTGCAGACCGCGGCACGTGCGCTGAACGTGTCGCAGACGCTCGTGCACTTCATGGTGCGCGACGCCGAGCGGCACTGCGCCGAATGTCTCGATGCGTGCCATCGCGGCGTCGAATGCCCGGTGTTTCTCGGCGGCCGCGCGCGGCGCCGGTAAAAAATCGCGCCGGCCAAACGTCTTCAATACAGGAGCGGCTGAATCGACATTCCGCCGCTTCGCATCCCTCAACCGTCTCCCGTTTTTCTCGATCATGACGCAAGCCACGACGCCTTCCGCGGACACCGACGACCTCGTCTACACGGTCGTCATCAACGACGAAGAACAGTATTCGATCTGGCCGACGTTCCGGGCGGTGCCGGCCGGCTGGCGCGAGGTCGGCGTGCGCGGCCCGAAGGCCGACTGCCTCGCGCACATCGACGCCGTGTGGACCGACATGCGCCCGGCGAGCCTGCGCCGCGCGATGGACGGCGAGCCCGCTTCCCGCGCGTCGTGACGCGCCGCGCCGCTGGCGGCGCGCTACCTGAAGAGGACGTTGCATGACCCTGCTTTCGTTGCCGACGCTCGACGATCTGCGTATCGAGCCGGGACTGCCCACCGTCGTGTCGCCGCGCAGCGCCGACGGAATGTCGATCGACGCGCTCGCGCCGCTCGCGCATGCGATCGCGGCCGACACGCTCGAACGGGCGGGCGGTGTGCTGTTCACGGGCTTTCGCGTGCCGTCGATCGACGCGTTCCAGCGCTTCGCGGCATCGTTCGGCGATCCGCTGATCGGTTACGAATATGCGTCGACGCCGCGCAGCCAGGTCGAAGGCGCGGTGTACACGTCGACCGAATACCCGCCGCACCGCGCGATCCCGCTGCACAACGAGCAGTCGTACACGCGCGAGTGGCCGTTGCGGATCTGGTTTCACTGTGCGCTCGCGGCGCAGCAGGGCGGTGCGACGCCGATCGCCGACAGCCGCGCCGTGTATCGCGCGCTCGACCCGGCGCTGGTCGCACGCTTCGAGCAGCGCGAGCTGCTGTACGTGCGCAACTTCGGCCAGGGGCTCGACCTGCCGTGGCAGCAGTCGTTCGGCACCGACGATCCGGCCGCGGTCGAGCGCATGTGCGCGGCGCGCGGAATCGAATGCGCCTGGCGCACCGGCGACGACGGCGAACTGCTGCTGCGCACGCGCGAGCGTTGCCAGGCCGTCGCGCGCCATCCGCGCACCGGCGAGCGCGTGTGGTTCAACCAGGCGAACCTGTTTCACCTGTCCGCGCTCGACGACGACATGCAGGACGCGCTCGTCGATGCGGTCGGCCTCGACAACGTGCCGCGCAACGTCTACTACGGCGACGGCGCGCCGCTCGAGGCCGACGCGCTCGCGCAGATCCGCGGCGTGCTCGAGCGCCAGCGCATCGTGTTCCCGTGGCGCACCGGCGACGTGCTGATGCTCGACAACATGCTGAGCGCGCATGCGCGCGACCCGTTCGAGGGGCCGCGCAAGGTGGTGGTCGCGATGGCGCAGAGCTACCGCGCCGCGCCGGCAGCCGCACGGAGGACCGATGACGCGTAGTGCCGCCGCGCTCGCCGCGCGCGGACTGACGGTGGGCTATCGCGACCAGGTCGTGATCGACGGGCTCGACCTGTCGATCGCGGCCGGCCGCGTGACCGCGCTGTGCGGCCCGAACGGCTGCGGCAAGAGCACGCTGCTGCGCACGCTCGCGGGCCTGCAGCCCGCGCGTGCGGGCCACGTCGACGTGAACGGCAGGCCGCTCGCGTCGTTTCGCCGCCGCGCGCTCGCGCGCGAGCTGACGATGCTCGCGCAGTTCAACCAGATCCCGTCGGGGCTGACGGTGCGCGAGCTGGTCGCGTACGGACGCTATGCGTACGGCGGCTTCCTGCGCGGCCTGTCGCGCGCCGATCACGCGGCGATCGACGAGGCGCTCGACACGAGCGGCCTCGCGGGCGACGCCGGGCGCGACGTCGGCGCGTTGTCGGGCGGCGAGCGGCAGCGTGCGTGGATCGCGATGGCGCTCGCGCAACAGGCGCCGATCGTGCTGCTCGACGAGCCGACGACCTATCTCGACATCCATCACCAGCTCGACATCCTCGACGCGCTGCGCGCGCTGAACCGCGCGCGCGGGCTGACGATCGTCTGGGTGCTGCACGACCTGAACCAGGCGGCCGCGTACAGCGACGACATCGTGCTGATGCGCGCCGGCCGCGTCGTCGCGCACGGCTCGCCGGATGCGATGCTGGAGCCCGAGCGGCTGCGCGCGGCATTCGGCGTCGACATGCTGAAGCTCGCGCATCCGCAAACCGGCGCGCCGATGTGCGTGCCGGCGTACGGACCTTCGGTCTCCGGCGCGACGCACGCGTTCGATCGCGCGGCCGATCCGGACCTCGCCGCATGACCACGCTGGCGATACGCAAGCGGCGCGGTGCGTGCGCGCCTGACGCGGCGTCCGGCGGCCGCGCCGCGGCGCTCGCGCTTGCGCTGCTCGCGCTGATCGGCGCGCTCGCGGTGCTGCGCGTCGCGCCCGACCTGCGCGCATGGTGGAGCGCGGCGCCCGGCAGCGACGACGCGTTGCTCGCGCACGTGTTCCTGTTCGAGCTGAACCTGCCGCGCGTCGCGGCGGCCGTCGTCGCGGGCGGCAGCCTCGGCATCGCCGGCGCGCTGTTCCAGTCGCTCACGCGCAATCCGCTCGCGTCGCCCGATCTGCTCGGCGTGACGGGCGGCGCACAGCTCGGCCTGCTCGCCGCGATGCTGGTGCCGGCGCTGGCCGGCGTCGCGTCGGTGCCGCTGCTGTTCGCGTGCGGGCTGCTCGCCGCCGCATGCGCGATCGCCGCGGCCGGCGGCTGGCGCGCGACGCCGCTGCGGCTGGTGCTCGCGGGCAGCGTCTGCATGCTGCTGTTCGCCGCGCTGTCGACGCTCGTGCTCGCATTCTTCGAGCAGAACATCGCCGGCGCCGCGCTGTGGGCGAACGGCAGCCTGTATCAGCCGGGCGCGAGCGGCCTCGCGTTGGCCGTTCGCTGGCTCGTCGCGCCGCTCGTCGCACTGCCGTTCGTGATTCGGCCGCTGAACCCGCTCGCGCTCGGCGACGACGCGGCGGCCGCGGCCGGCGTGCGCGTCGACGCGACGCGGCTCGCCGCGACGGTCGTCGCCGTCGCGTTCACGAGCGTGGCCGTCAGCATCGCCGGCCCGCTGTCGTACGTCGGGCTCGTCGCGCCGAACCTGCTGCGTCAGGTGCGCGGCGCGCGCGCGGCACGGCTCGGCGTGCTCGTGCCGCTGTCGGCGCTCGCCGGCGGCGCGCTGGTGCTCGGCACCGACAGCGCGGTGCTCGCCGCCGGGCTCGACGCGACCCTGTCGACCGGCGTCGCGATCACGCTGGTCGGCACGCCGCTGATGCTCGCGATGATCCGGCGCGGCGCCGCGTGGTCGGGTGTGCTGCATGCGCAGCCCGAGCGCGCGGCCGGCGGCGGCGCGACGCGGCTGGTCGGCCGGCTGGAACGGCTCGAGGGGCTCGGCTGGCCGCTGCGCGGCGCGCTGTTCGCGGCTTCCGCCGCAGTCGTCGTGGCGATCGTGTTCGCCGGCGTGTCGGCCGGCCCCGAATGGGTGACGCCCGCGCGCTGGTGGGCCGCGCTCGCGGGCCACGATCCGGTCGCGCGCATGCTGATCGACCTGCGCATGCCGCGCCTGCTGTGCGCGCTGTTCGCGGGCGCGCTGCTGGCCGCGAGCGGCGTCGCGATGCAGAGCGTCGTGCGCAATCCGCTCGCCGGCCCCGAAGTGCTCGGCGTCACGCAGGGCGCGGGGCTCGTCACGCTGTTCGCGTTGTCGACGTGGCCGCTCGCCGGGCAGCTGACGCTCGCCGCGGCGGCGTTGACGGGCGGGGCGCTGTCGCTCGCGATCACGCTCGCGCTGAATCATCGGCATCGCTATGCACCGCTCGCGGTCGCGCTGACCGGCATCGCGATCGGCGCACTGTGGACCACGCTCGCGCAGTGGCTGATCACGCAGGAAAGCGTGCAGCCCGCGCGCTTCGTCGTGTGGCTGGTCGGCGGCACCTACGGCCGCAGCTGGGGCGAGGTCGCGATGCTGCTGCCGTGGTGTGCGCTCGCGGTGCCGGTGTTCGCGTGGCTCGCGCGGCCGCTCGACATGCTCGCGCTCGGCGACGATCAGGCGGCCGCGCTCGGCCTGCCGGTCGCCGCGCTGCGCCCGCTCGCGCTGACCATCGCGACGCTCGCCGCGTGCGCGGCCGTCGCGGCGGTGGGACCGGTCGGCTTCGTCGGCCTGATGGCGCCGCACGTCGCGACGATGCTCGGCGCGCGCCGGCATCGCACGCGGCTGTACGTCGCGGCCGCCTGCGGCGCCGTGCTGCTCGGCGCGGCCGATCTCGCGGCGCGCACGCTCGTCGCGCCGCGCGAAGTGCCGGCCGGCGTGCTGACCGCCCTGATCGGCGCGCCGTATCTGCTCGGGCTGCTGATCGTCGAGGGGCGCCGCGCGCGGCGCGCGGCGCGATGACGGCGGCGCCCGGCTGCACCGCCGACACCGGCGCCACGCGGTTTTCCGCGTTCGCGCCCGAAGCGCTCGGCGCGCATCTCGACGTCGTGTGGCTCGGCCGCCCGCACGAGACGCACGCACCGGGCCGGATCGTCGTGCCGGTCGAGGCGCTGGCCGATCATCGCGACGCGCTGCTCGACGCGATGGTCCGTCACTACGGCGGCGACCCCGCGCGGCATGCGCGTGCGCTGATCTCGCAATGGAGCAAGTACTACTTCGGGCGCGCGGCGCCCGCGGCCGTGGCCGCCGCGCTGACGCTCGGCCGGCCGCTCGACATGGCGCCGCGCCGCACCTTCGTCGCGCTCGACGACGGGATGCCGGGCGCGCTGTACTTCGCGCCCGATGCGCTCGGCGCGCCGTGCGACGCGCCCGCGCCGCGTTACGCCGGGCTGCGCGCGCATCTGCACGCGGTGATCGAGCTGCTCGCCGAGATCGGGCGCGTCACGCCGCGCGTGCTGTGGAGCAACGCGGGCAACCTGCTCGATCATCTGTTCGGCATGTACCGGACGCTGCCGTGCGTCGCCGATCCCGTGCGCGATGCGTGCTGGCTGTTCGGCGCGTCGTGCGTGGACGGCGAACCGAATCCGCTGCGCATGCCCGTGCGCGACGCCGTGCCGCGCTCGGCGCTGCTGCCGACGCCGTTTCGCGCGCGCCGCGTGTGCTGTCTGCGCTATGAAATTCCTGGAGAGACCCGACTGTGTGCAAGCTGCCCGCTGCTCTTGACGATGGACGATGCGGCGCTGGCCGAGCAGGACTCGAGCCGCTGATGCACGCCGGCCGCCGCCGTTCGCTCGGGATGCTGGCCGCGCTCGCCGCCGCGTGCGCGGCGCCGCGCGATGCGCTCGCGAGCGATGCACGCGCGGCCGGGCGTGGCGCGGGTATGGCTACGGCCACGGCCTTGCAGGCCGGCCGCTCGCTCGCCGGCAACCCGGTCGTGTCGCAGGCGAGCGCGACGATGCCGCTGCGCGCGCAGCGCGTGGTCGCGCTCGACTTCATGTTCGCGGAAAGCGCGATCGCGCTGGACATCGTGCCGGTCGGCATGGCCGATACGGCGTTCTATCCGGGCTGGCTCGGCTACGCCAGCGACCGGCTCGCCCACGTGACCGACGTCGGCTCGCGGCAGGAGCCCGGGCTCGAAGCGATCGCCGCCGTGCAGCCCGATCTGATCCTCGGCGTCGGCTTCCGGCATGCGCCGATCTTCGACGCGCTCGACCGGATCGCGCCGACGATCCTGTTCCAGTTCAGCCCGAACGTGTCGGAGCGTGGCGTGCCACGCAGTTTACCGATCACGCAATTCGACTGGATGCGCGAGATCTTCCGCACGATCGGCGCGGTCACGGGCCGCGGCGCGCGCGCGCAAGCGGTCGCAGCGCAGCTCGACGCGGGCATCGCCCGCAACGCGGCGCGGGTTGCCGCGGCGGGACGCGGTGGCGAACGCATCGCGCTGCTGCAGGATCTCGGGCTGCCGGACCGTTACTGGGCCTATACGGGCAACAGCACGTCGGCGGGCCTCGCGCGTGCGATGGGGCTTGCGCCGTGGCCGAACACGCCGACGCGCGAGGGCACGCTGTACGTGACGTCTGCCGATCTGCTGAATCAACGCGATCTCGCCGTGCTGTTCGTCACCGCGAGCGGGCCGGACGTACCGCTTGCGGCGAAGCTCGATTCGCCGGTGTGGCGGTTCGTGCCCGCGCTGCGCGAGCACCGGATCGCGCTCGTCGAACGCAACATATGGGGCTTCGGCGGCCCGATGTCGGCGCTCAAGCTCGCCGACGTGATGACCGACACGATGCTGAAACTGCCGGCCGTGCGCTGACGCGTGCGGCGGTAATTCACGTCGGACAGCCGGGTAGCGCGGTTCAGAAGGGCATGGTGTGCGAGGGTTCGTTGTGCGTTCGTCCCGGCGCGTTCACGTGAGTGGGTCGGTAAGCGGGCCGCACGTTTCGCGTTTCGGGGACGGGCGGCACCGGGTCGTCCGTGATGCACGCTACCACCTACGCGCGCTCGAAAGACTTTCCGATGGCGGGCGCGCTCGTAACAGCGGGGCGAACCCGCGCTGGTTCGGTTGCCGAGCGACACAGCGCCTTCCGCCATGCACGGCATAGCCTGCGCAACGTCTCCGTGCAACGCATGCGCCCAACAGCGAATCGAACCCAACGCCAGTACACAGCAACCGCGACGCACATCCGGCCACATCTTGCCCGCAGCAGCAGCCGGTCGCCGCGATCGCGCTGCGCCCGCAAGCCCATCGACGCAATCGCTGCCCGCTCGCCGTCGATCATCGAGACCGCCGGCGCGACCAACACGACGATGCAGGCCGGCGTGCCCCGACGATCACGCACTCAGCGCGTTCTCCCCGTCACGCGCCCGCGCGGGCGCCGTATCGCTGACGATCTGTCCGTTGTCGAGCTTCAGCAGCCGGTCGGCGAGATCGAAATAGCGGTCGTCGTGCGTGATGACGATCACGGCCTTGCCGCGCGCGCGCAGCTCGGGCAGCAATTGCTCGTAGAACACGGCCTTGAACGACGGGTCCTGGTCGGCCGCCCATTCGTCGAACAGGTAGAACGGCCGGTCCTCCAGATACGCGACGACGAGCGCGAGCCGCTTGCGCTGCCCGGTCGACAGCGCGCGATTCGAGAACGCGCCGTCGACGACCTTCACCTTGTGATCGAGCGCGAGCTTCGCGATCAGCGCGTTCGCGCGCGCATCGGCCTGCGCGCGCGCCGGGTCGTCCGGATCCACGATGCCGAGCAGCGCGTCGAACAGATGGAAGTCGTTGAACACCGCGCTGAAGCGCTGCCGGTACGCCGCGCGCTCGCGCCAGCCGATCGGCCGGCCGTCGACCTCGATCGAGCCTTCCTCGGGTTCGTAGAGCCCGGTCAGCACCTTCGCGAGCGTGGTCTTGCCGCTGCCGTTGCCGCCGACGATGAACACCAGCTCGCCGGGCCGGATCGTCAGGTCGATCGGGCCGATCCGGAACATCCGCTCGTCGCGTTCGTGGAAATACGCGTGCGTGACGCCGCGCAGCGTGACGGCGCCGGCCGGCGGCACGTCGGGCGCGTCGCTGGCGGGCGGCACCGTGCGCAGCGCGCCGAATTCGGCCATCACGGCTTCGATGCGCGCGAGCGACACGCGCGCGGCATTGACGGTCGGCAGGTTGTTCAACAGCCCGTCGAGCGGCACCAGCATGAACAGGAACACGACGACGTAGCCGGCGGCCGTGGACGCGTCGGCGTGCACGCCGAGTTGCGGCCAGAACGCGGCGGCGCCGAGGAACACGTAGAACAGGAAGATGATCCAGCCGACGCCGACCGCATACGCGCTGAACGCGCGACGGCGATGGTCGCGCACCTCGCCGATCGCCGTGCCGAGCTGGCCGTCGACGAACTGGCGCGCGCGCGCGTCGTGCAGCTTCAGCTCCTTCGCGCCGGAGAACAGCGAGCCGAGATGGCCGAACAGCCGGTCCTGCGCGCGGCCGGCCGCCTCGAGCGACGCGATCGCGCGGCGATCGCCGGTGTGATAGCCGAGCGAGCCGGCGACGATCGCGGCGAGCGCGAGCACGCACACGGGCCACGACAGCCACGCCAGATAGCCGAGGCAGCCGAACACGATCGAGCCGTGCATCACCAGGTTCGGCAACGCGAAGAACAGCATCGACACGTTGGTCGCGTCGTCGGTGAGCACCGACTGCACGGGCGCCGCGCCGATCCGCTCGATGTCGCGCAGCTCGGCCGCGCCGACGCGCCGCGCGAGATGCACGCGCAGCCGCGCCATCGTGTCCTGCGACAGCCGGGCGAACAGCGTGCCCGACACGATCCGCGTGACGAGCGCGATCACCGCGCACAGCGCGAAGCGCCACGCGAGCGCCGCATCGGCCGCGCCCGGCTGCGCGAGCGCGCGGTTCAACGTCGCGACGAGCAGCACGCTCGCGACGCCGTTGAGCACGCAGGCGGCGAGCGCGAGCGCGAGCGAGGCGCGGCTTTCGCGCAGCAGCGCGAGGATCAGGCGCGCGGCGGGGCGGCCGGGGGAGGCGTCGAGGGACGGCGGGGAAGAGGGCTCGTGGGCGGCTGTCATCGGCAACGTCGGTTAATGAAGGGCAGGCGAGAAGAACTGGTGAAACGCGCGCAACCGGCAGAGCCGGCGCGAACGGCAGCGCTGCGGCAACCGCGCGGTCGCGGCGTCTCTCCCTGATAGACGAACGGGCGCCGCAAATATTTAGCAGCGCAGGCATTTAGCAGCGCGTGCGAACTCGCCACGCGCGGCCTGCGCGCGGCCGTCATGCGCAAAACGGTAAAAAATCGGCCGCGCCGTTCGTCACACCAGTGAAGCCGCCCGAAGCGGCCCCGAGACTTGGCCGAAGCGGCCGGACCGAAGGACTTCACGCACATGACGAGTTTCCCGACTGCGCTGCACCACCGAATCCGCGACCTGGCGCGCCTCGCGCCCGACGCACCCGCGCTCGCCGCGCCTTTCCAGAACGAGCTGCGCCTGTCGCGGCGCGCGCTCGACGCTCAGGCCTCGCTGCTTGCGCGCCGGCTGCGCGCGGCCGGGGTCGGCGCGGAGGTGCGCGTCGGCGTCTGCGTCGAGCGCTCGTGCGAGCTGTTCGTCGCGCTGCTGGCCGTGCTGAAGGCGGGCGGCGTGTTCGTGCCGCTCGATCCGCGCCATCCGGCCGCGCGGCTGGACTGGATCGTGCGCGATGCGCAACTGCGTCACGGCGTCGTCGATGCGGCCGGGCGCGCGGCGCTCGGCGCGCCGTTCGAACACACGTTCGACGTCGCATCGGCGGCAGGCTCAGCCGCCGACGCATCCGCGTTCGACGAGGAAGATGCGCCCGTGCATCCGCGCGCGGCCGCTTACATGATCTACACGTCGGGCTCGACCGGCACGCCGAAGGCGGTCGTCGTCGAGCACGGGCCGCTCGCCGCGCATTGCGACGCGCTGGCCGGCGCGCTGCCGATCGAAGCCGACGACCGGCTGCTGCATTTCGCGTCGGTGAATTTCGATGCAGCGCACGAATGCTGGCTCGCGCCGCTCGCGGTCGGCGCCAGCGTGACGATCGCACCGGCGCAGCCGTTCGCGCCGGACGCCGCGCATGCGCTGATGGTGCGCGAATCGGTCAGCGTGGCCGCGTTTCCGCCCGCGTACCTGCGCGAGTTCGCGAGCGTCGCCGCGCGCGACGGCGTGCCGCCGGCGTTGCGCGTGCTCGCGTTCGGCGGCGAAGCGCTGCCGCAGCAGGCGTTCGACACCGTGCGCCGCACGTTCCCGTCCGTGCGCCTCGTCAACGGCTACGGTCCGACCGAGGCCGTGATCTCGCCGATGCTGTGGCCGGTCGAGCCCGGTGAAACGCCCGCGCTGGACGCCGACGATGCCTACGCGGCGCTGCCGATAGGACGTGCGATCGGCCCGCGCATCGCGCGCATCGACGACGTGGATGGCGACGCCGATGCCTACGCTAATGGCGAGCCCGGCCGCGCCGGCGAGCTGCTGCTCGGCGGCGCATGCATCGCGCGCGGCTATCACGGCCGCGCGGCGCTGACGGCCGAGCGCTTCGTGCCCGACGCGCACGGCGCGCCGGGCGCGCGCGTCTATCGCACCGGCGACCTCGCGCGCCGGCGCGCCGACGGCGCGTTCGACTATCTCGGCCGCGTCGACGATCAGGTGCAGGTGCGCGGCGTGCGCGTGGAGCCGGCGGAGATCGCCGCGTGTCTGCGCACGCACGCGGCAGTCGCCGATGCAGCCGTGATCGCCGAAGCCGTCAACGGGTCGACGCGGCTGATCGCATGCGTCGCGTTGCGCGCTGCCGCGGACGATGCGGACGATGCCGCATTGAAAGCGCACGTCGGCGCCCAGCTGCCGGCCGCGTGGCAGCCGCATCGGTTCGTGCGCTGCGACGCGCTGCCGTACACGCTGAACGGCAAGCTCGATCGCGCCGCGCTGCGCGAACGGATCGCCGCCGCGCAGCGCGCGGACCAGCCCGCCGGCGAGCCGGCGCGCACGGCCACCGAGGCGCATCTCGCCGCGTGCTGGCAGACGCTGCTCGGCCTCGATGCGCCGCCGTCGCGCGACGCGCGCTTTTTCGCGCTCGGCGCGGATTCGCTCGCCGCGATGCAGCTGCAGGCCGCGATCCGCACGCAATGGCGCGTGAACCTGCGGCTCGACGCGCTGTTCGCCGATCCGCTGCTGGCCGAGCTTGCCGCACAGGTCGATCGCGCGGAACGCGAAACCGGCGCGCCGCTCGCCGCGATTCCCGTGCGCGGCGCGCGCGCCGATGCCGATGCAGATTCATCGGCTGCGCCGTACGTCGATCGCGCGGCGTCGCTCGCGCAGCAGCGCTTCTGGGTGCTCGCACAGACGCGCGACGCGGGCGCCGCCTATCACATCGCCGCACACTGGACGATCGACGGCGCGCTCGACCGTGAGGCGCTGCAACGCGCGCTCGATCATGTGATCGGCCGGCACGACGCATGGCGCACCACGCTCGTCGACGACGGCGACGGCATCGTGATGCAGCGCATCCACGCCGCGCTGCCGGTGCCGATCGCGACGGTGGACCTGCGCGAGCTGCCGCCCGCCGCCCGCGATGCGCAGGCCGCGCGCGTGGCCGAACGCGATGCGGGCGCGCCGTTCGATCTGTCGCGCGGGCCGCTGCTGCGCGCGACGCTGGTCGTGCTCGACGACGCGCGTCACCGCCTGTTGCTGACCGCGCATCACGCGATCACCGACGGCTGGAGTTCGCGCTGCGCGTTCGACGAGCTGGCGGCCGCGTATTGCGCGTACGCGCAGCGCCGCGAGCCGTCGTTGCCGGCGCTGCCGATCCAGTATGCGGACTACGCGGACTGGCAGCGCGACATGCTGGCCGGCGGCGAAGGCGAGCGCCAGCTCGCGTACTGGCGCGCGGCGCTGCGCGACGTGCCCGGCCCGCTCGCGTTGCCGACCGACCGCCAGCTGCCCGCGACGCGCACGCAGCACGGCGCGCGCGTGTCCGTGCGCCTGCCTGACGCGGTCGCGGCCGACCTGCGCCAGCTCGCGCGCGACGCGCAGGCCACCGTGTTCACCGTGCTGCTGGCCGCGTTCGATGCGTGGCTCGCGCGCCTGACGGGCGAGACCGACGTGGTCGTCGCGGTGCCGGTCGCGCATCGGCAGCGCGAGGAAACGCGCCGTTTGCTCGGCCTGTTCCTGAACACCGTCGCGCTGCGCGTGCGGGTCGCGCCGACGCAGCCGTTCCGCGCGCTCGTCGAGGCGACGCGCGCGGCCGCGCTCGACGCGGTCGCGCACCAGGACGTGCCGTTCGAGCGCGTCGTCGATGCGGTGAAGCCGCCGGTGCGGCGCGGCGACGAATGGCTGCGCGTGAAGTTCGCCCAGCAGTTCGACGCGCGGCACGACAGCGTATTGCCGGGCGCGAGCGCCGTCGCGACGCCGGGGCCGGATCTCGCCGCGCGCTTCGACTTCGCGCTCGACTTCACCGACGACGCGAGCGGCATCGCGCTCGTCGCCGCCTATGCGACCGACTGCATCGACGCCGACACCGCGCGCGCGTGGCTCGACAGCTATGCCGCGCTCGTCGCGTGCGCCGCGCACGACCCGCAGACCGTCACGGCGGAGCTGCCGTGCGATGCGTCGCCCGCGTCGCGCCAGCCGCGCGACGGCCGCGCGCTGCGCGTCGAGCATGCCGACGTGGTCGCCGCGTTCGCGCGGCAGGCGGCCGCATATCCGCATCGCGTCGCGCTCGCCGATGCATCGGCGTCGCTGACGTTCGCCGAACTCGACGACGCGTCGAACCGCATCGCCCATGCGCTCGCGCTGCGCGGCGTGCGCGCCGAAGCGGCGGTGATCGTCTGCATCGAACGCTCGGCTCGCTTCGTCGCAGCGCTGCTCGGCGCGTTGAAGGCCGGCGCGCTGGCCGTGCTGCTCGATCCGGCGCAGCCTGCCGCGCGCATCGTCGCCGCGGCCGCCGACTGCGGCGCGCGCTGGGCGCTCGTCGCCGATGCCGCTACTGCCGCTACTGCCGCTGCTGCCGCCGCATGGCCGCACGACACGGCCGCGCAGCCGCTCGACGTCGATGCGCTCGCCCAGGATGCGCAGCTCGCGCACGCGGGCGGCGTGCGTGTCGCGCCGCACCCGGAACAGGGCGCTTATCTGATCTATACGTCGGGCTCGACCGGCACGCCGAAGGGCGTCGTCGTCACGCACGGCGCGCTCGCCGACTACGTGCAGGGCATGCTCGACGAGTTCGCGTTCGCACCGGACGCGTCGTTCGCGATGGTCTCGACCGTCGCCGCCGACCTCGGCCACACGACGCTGTTCGGCGCGCTGTGCGCGGGCCGCACGCTGCATCTGCTGCCGGCCGCCTGCGCGTTCGATCCGGATCTGTTCGCGCAGGAAATGCGCGGCCGCGACGTCGGCGTGCTGAAGATCGTGCCGAGCCATCTGCAGGCGCTGCTCGACGCGCGCGTGCCGGCCGACGTGCTGCCGCGCCACGCGCTCGTGACCGGCGGCGAAACGCTCACGTGGGCGCTGGTCGCGCGCGTGGCCGCGCTCGCGCCGGCCTGCCGCGTGATCAATCATTACGGGCCGACCGAGGCGACCGTCGGCGCGATCGCGTGCGACACCGTGTCGATCGCCGCCGACGCGCGCGACGCGGCGAGCGGCGTGCCGCTCGGCACACCGCTGCCGAATGCGCGCGCGCTGGTGCTCGATGCGTTCGGCGCATGCGTGCCGCCCGGTGCGACCGGCGAGCTGTATCTGGGTGGCCCCGGCGTCGCGCGCGGCTATCTGAACCGGCCGGCGCAGACGGCCGAGCGCTTCGTGCCCGATCCGTTCACGCCCGGTGCGCGCCTGTATCGCACCGGCGACCGCGTGCGCCTGCGCGCGGACGGTCGGCTCGCGTTCGTCGGCCGGATCGACGATCAGGTGAAGATTCGCGGCTATCGCGTCGAACCGGGCGAGGTGAGCGCCGCGCTGCGCGCGGCCGGCCCGATCGCGCAGGCGGAAACGCTGGCGATCGAGCACGACGGCCGCATGCGGCTCGCGAGCTTCGTCGTGCTGCGCGACGGCGCCGCGTTCGACGAGGCCGCGGTGCGCGCGACGCTCGGCGCGACGCTGCCCGATTACATGGTGCCCGCGCAGATCGTCGCGCTCGCGCGTCTGCCCGTCACCGCGAACGGCAAGATCGATCGCGTGGCGCTGCGCGCGCTCGCCGCGGCGCCGGTGGCCGCGGCCGGCGGCGACGCGCCGCAGGGGCCGGTCGAAACGGCGCTCGCGCAGGTGTGGCAAGCGGTGCTGAAGGCGCCGCAGGTCGCGCGCGACGACAACTTCTTCGAACTCGGCGGCGACTCGATCCTCGTGCTGCAGGTCATCGCCCGCGCGCGCAAGCTCGGCGTGCGCTTCACGCCGAAGCAGCTGTTCGACGCGCCGACCATCGCCGGGCTCGCGCGCGTCGCCAAGACCGAGGCGGTCGGCGTCACGCCGGCTGCAACGCCGGCGCCGGTCCAGGCCGCCGCGTCCGCGTCGGCACCAGCGCTGCTGACGCCCGCGCAGCAACGCTTCTTCGCGCTCGACGTGCCGCATCCGGGCCACTGGAACCAGTCGGTCGCGTTCGACGTGCGCGGCCCGTTCGACGCCGATGCGTTCGCGCGCGCGTTTGCCGCGGTGCTCGCCCATCACGCTGCGTTCCGCCAGCGCTTCACGCGCGGCGCCGACGGCAGCTGGCGCGCGCACGACGCCGCGCAGCCGTACGACGCGTTGCCGTTCGCCGAGGTCGCCGCGCGCGACGAAGCCGATGCGCTCGCGCGCTTCGACGCATTGCAGCGCCGGCTCGACCTCGGCCGCGGCCCGCTCGCCTGCGCGTGCGCGGCGCGGCTGCCGGACGGCGAGACGCGGCTGTATCTGGCGATTCACCACGCGATCGTCGACGGCGTGTCGTGGCGCATCCTGATCGACGATCTGGACGCCGCCTATCGCGCCGCCTGCGAACGCATGCCGGCGCGACTGTCGCCGCCGGGGCTGCGCGCCGATGCATGGGCCGCGCGGCTCGCGCGTGCCGCGCTCGGGCCGGATGCGCCGTTCGCCGCCGAAGTCGCGTACTGGGCCGGCATGGCGCACGGCGACGCGTTCGCGCCCGATCGTCCCGATGCGCCGGCGACCAACGCCGATGCGGCCGTCGTCGTGCAGACGATCGACGCCGCGCTGACGCGCGCCGCGCTCACCGATGCGCACGCGGCCTATCGCACGCAGACGATCGAGCTGCTGGCGGCGGCGCTCGCCAGCGCGCTGACCGGCGCGGGCCGCGCCGCGGCGTGCCGCATCGAGCTCGAAGGGCACGGCCGCGAGGCGCTGTTCGACGACGCCGACGCGAGCCGCACGATCGGCTGGCTGACGAGCCACTATCCGGTCACGCTACCGGTCGAGGCCGACGCGTGCGCGACGCTGTGCGCGGTCAAGGATACGCTGCGCGCGGTGCCGCACAAGGGGCTCGGCTTCGGCGTGCTCGCGCACTACGGCGACGCGGCGACGCGCGCGGCGCTGGCGGCGGTGCCGCGCCCGCGCGTCACGTTCAACTATCTCGGCCAGTTCGACGCGCCGCGCGACGCGCTGCTGGTGCCGCGCTTCGGCGGCGCCGGCATCGAACGCGACCCGCACGGGCCGCTCGGCAATACGCTGGCGATTCACGCGTACCTCGACACCGACCGCGACGGCGCGCGCACGCTGAAGCTGCACTGGGTGTACGGCGCGCCGCAGTTCGAGCGCGCGACCGTCGATGCGCTCGCCGAACGCTTTGCGCGCGCGCTGCGCGAGCTCGTCGACGCGTGCGCGTCGCGGGTCGCGCGGCGCGGCGGCGGTGCGACGCCGGGCGACTTCCCGCTCGCGCAGGCGGCCGGTCTCACGCAGGCCGCGATCGAGCGCGCCGCGCTCGACTGGCGCACGATCGACGACGTGTATCCGCTGTCGCCGATGCAGCAGGGCATGCTGTTCCATGCGCTGTACGCGCCCGGTCATGCGAGCTACGTGAACCAGCTCGTCGCGCGCGCGACCGCGCTCGACGCCGAGCGCTTCGCGGCCGCGTTCGATGCGGCGCTCGCGCGCCACGACATCCTGCGCACCAGCGTGATACCCGACGAGGCCGCGCCGCTGCAATGCGTGCATCGCGATGCGCGGATGCCGGTCGAGCAGCTCGACTGGCGCGCGCGCGGCGCGACGCTCGACGCGGATTTCGACGCATGGCTGGCCGCCGACCGCGCGCGCGGCTTCGACTGGCGCGAGCCGCCGCTGATGCGCGTCACGCTGATCCGCGTGACGGACGACGCGTGGCGCGTGGTGTGGACGCGTCATCACGTGCTGCTCGACGGCTGGAGCACCGCGCGTCTGCTTGCCGAGGTACTGCGCGACTACCGCGATCCCGACGCGGTGTCGCCGTTCGAGGGCCGCCCGGCGCTGCGCTATCGCGACTTCATCGCGTGGCTCGGCACCCGCGAGCGCGGCGCGGACGAGCGCTTCTGGACCGGGCGGCTCGCGCGCCTCGATGCGCCGACGCTGATCGCCGCGCGCACGGCCGACCGCGCGGCGGCACGGATGACGACGCGGCGCGCGACGATCGCCGCCGACGCGACGGCGCGCGTCACGCAAGCGGCGCGTGCGCTGCAGCTGACCGTCAACACGCTGGTGCAGGGCGCGTGGGCGCTCGCGCTGCAGCGCATGACGCATCAACCGGCCGTCGCGTTCGGCGCGACCGTCGCCGGCCGCCCCGATGCGCTGCCGGACGTCGACGCCGTGCTCGGCCTGTTCATCAACACGCTGCCGGTGATCACCGCGCCCGCGCCGCAGCAGCGCGCGGCGGACTGGCTGCGCGGATTGCAGCGCGACAACGCGGCAGCGGCCGAGCATGCGCATACGCCGCTCACGGACATCCAGCGCTGGGCGCGCGGCGCCGGCGGCGCACTGTTCGACACGCTGGTCGTGTTCGAAAACTATCCGGTCGACGCTGCGGCCGACGACGCCGACCCGCGCGCGCTGCGCTTGAGCGACGTGCGCAGCATCGAAGCGACCGATTTCGCGTTGACGCTCGTGATCGAAAGCGACGCCGAGCTGACGATCGACTACGGCTATGATGCCGCACGCCTCGACGCCGCCGACGTCGACACCTGGCACCGCGCGTTCGCGTGCGCGCTCGACGCGCTGGCCCGCACGCCGGATGCGCTGCTCGGCACGCTGTCGATCGCCGACGACGCGGCATCCGCCGCGCTCGCGCGTGCGCAGCAGACCGCGCGCAGCTGGCCCGACGCACAGCGGCAGCCGCTGCATCTGCAGTTCTCGGCGGCCGCGCGCGCGACGCCCGATGCGATCGCGCTCGAATACGCGCATCCGGTCGACGGCGTGCAGCGCATGAGCTACCGCGAGCTGGACCTGCGCACGTCGCGCGTGGCCGCCGCGCTGCGCCGGCGCGGCGTGCGGCGCGATACGGCGGTCGCGCTGTGCGTCGAGCGCTCGTTCGACATGGTCATGGCGCTGGTCGGCGTGCTGAAGGCCGGCGCCGCCTACCTGCCGGTCGACCCCGACTATCCGGCCGAGCGCATCGCATACCTGCTGCGCGACGCGCGGCCCGCGGTCGTCATCACGCAGCCGCGGCTGCGCGCCCAGGTCGAAGCGGCGCTCGGCAACGGTGCGGCGGCCCAACTGCTCACGGTCGCCGAGCTGCTCGCCGACGGAATGGACGATGCGCACGATGCCGACGCGCCCGCCGTCGTCGACGACGCGCAGCTCGCCTACCTGATCTACACGTCCGGCTCGACCGGCAAGCCGAAGGGCGCCGGCAACACGCACGGCGCGCTGGCGAACCGCATCGCGTGGATGCAGGACGCGTACCGGCTCACGCGCGACGACGTCGTGCTGCACAAGACGCCGTTCGGTTTCGACGTCTCGGTGTGGGAGTTCGTGTGGCCGCTCGCGACCGGCGCGACGCTCGCGATCGCGGCGCCGGGCGAGCACCGCGATCCGGCGCGGCTCGCGGCCGCGATCCACGCGCACGGCGTGACGGTGCTGCATTTCGTGCCGTCGATGCTGGCCGCGTTCGCCGCGTATCTCGACGATTTCGGCGCCGCCGCGCAATGCGATAGCGTGCGCCTGATCGTCGCGAGCGGCGAGGCGCTCGCGCCGGAGCTGGTCGCGAAGGTCGCGCGGCTGCTGCCGGACGCGACGCTCGTCAACCTGTACGGGCCGACGGAAGCCGCGATCGACGTGTCGCACTGGACCTGCAGCGCCGACGACGCGCGCGCGCCCGCGGTGCCGATCGGCCATCCGATCGCGAACCTGCAGCTGCACGTGCTCGATGCGGCGTGGCAGCCGCTGCCGGCCGGCGCGACCGGCGAGCTGTATCTGGCCGGCGCGGGCCTCGCGCGCGGCTATCTCGGCCGCCCGGGCCTGACCGCGGAGCGCTTCGTTCCCGATCCGTTCGTGCCGGGCGCGCGCATGTACCGCACCGGCGACCTCGCGCGCCGGCGCCCGGACGGCGCGCTCGATTATCTCGGGCGCGTCGATACGCAGGTGAAGCTGCGCGGCCAGCGCATCGAGCCCGGCGAAATCGAGGTGCTGCTGCGCGCGGCGCCCGGCGTGCACGACGCGGTCGTGATCGTGCGCGACGAGCAGCTGATCGGCTACGTCGCGCGCGGCGACGCGGGGCCGCTCGACCGTGCGGCGCTGCTCGACGCGCTGTGCGCGCAATTGCCGGCGTACATGGTGCCGTCGCAGCTGATCGAGCTCGATGCGCTGCCGGTCACGCCGAACGGCAAGTGCGACCGCCATGCGTTGCCGGCGCCGCAGCGCGAGGCGGCGGTGGCCGTCGCGCTCGCGACCGACACCGAGCGCGCGCTCGCGGCGATCTGGCAGCGCGTGCTGCACGTCGACGCGATCGGCCGCAACGACGATTTCTTCCAGCTCGGCGGCCATTCGCTGCTCGCGACGCAGGCGCACGCGCAGGCCAACTTGCACTGGGGCCTCGCGCTGCCGCTGCGCACGCTGTTCGACGCACGCACGCTGGCCCGCTGCGCGGCGGCGATCGACGCGGCGTGCGCGGCCCATCGCGACACCGACGCCGCGAGCGCGATCGACGCGCTGCTCGGCGAACTGGAAACCCGCTAAGGACGACGGATGACGAACGCTCAACCCGACTGGCTCGCACTCGCTGCGCGCTTCGCGCAATTGCCCGACGCGCAGCGCGCGGTGTTCATCGACAAGCTCGGCGCCGCGGGGATCGATTTCCGCAGGCTGCCGATCCCGCCGCGCACGCCGCGCGACGATCGCGTCCCGGCATCGTTCGCGCAGACGCGGCTGTGGCTGCACGCGCGGCTGATCGATGCGCCGCACGCGTATCACATCACCGAGCGGCTCGCGCTCGACGGGCCGCTGGATGCGCATGCGCTGCGGCTCGCCTGCGATGCGCTGATCGCGCGCCACGAAGCGCTGCGCACCACTTTCGACGAAACGCAAGACGGCGTCGCGCAGACGATCCACGCGCCGCTGCGCTGCCCGTGGCGCGACACCGATCTCGAGGCGCTGCCGGCCGCGCAGCGGCGCGCGCAGGCCGAGCGCATCGCGACGGCCGACGAAGCCGAGCCGTTCGACCTCGGCACCCCGCCGCTCGTGCGCGTGCATCTGATCCGCTTCGATGCGACGCATCACTGGCTCGCGTTGACGGTTCACCACATCGTGTCCGACGGCTGGTCGTCGGACGTGCTGCTGTTCGAGCTGGCGGCGTTCTACCGTGCCTACGCGTCGGGCGAAGCGGTGTCGCTCGCGCCGCTGCCGATCCAGTACGCGGACTATGCGCTGTGGCAGCGCCGCTGGCTCGATGCCGGCGAGCGCGAGCGCCAGCTCGCGTTCTGGCGCGCGCGGCTCGATCCGCAACGCGGCGTGCTCACGCTGCCCGGTGCGGCCGCGCGGCCGGCGCGCCGCAGCGCGCGCGGCGCACGTCACGGGTTCTCGCTCGATGCGCGCCTCGGTGCGCGGCTGCGGGCGTTCGCGGCCGACGCGGGCGCGACGCCGTTCGCGGTGCTGCTCGCGGCGCTCGACGCGCTGCTCGCGCGGGCGACCGGCGACGCGCGGATCTGCATCGGCGTGCCGGCCGCGAACCGCGAACGCGCGGAGACGGCCGGCCTGATCGGCTTCTTCGTCAACACGCTCGCGATCGACGTCGACGTGCCGGCGCACGGCGATTTCGCGTCGCTGGTCGCGCGCACGCAACGCGCGCTCGTCGATGCGCAGATGCATCAGGACGTGCCGTTCGAGCAGGTCGTCGACGCGCTCGGCGTGCCGCGCAGCGCGAGCCATCATCCGCTGTTCCAGGTGATGGCCGCCTACGGCGAGCGCCGCGCGCCGCCCGCGCTCGGCGCGGCGTCGGCCGCATGGCTGCCGTCCGGCACGCCGTCCGCGAAATTCGACCTGACGCTCGCCGTCGAAGCGACGCCCGACGGCGCCTTCGACACCGCGTTCATCTATGCGCTGGACCTGTTCGACGCCGCCGCGATCGCGCGGCTCGCCGCGCGCTTCGTCACGCTGCTCGACGCCGCGCTCGCGCAGCCTGCCGCGCCGATCGGCGAGCTCGACTGGCTGCCGGCCGACGAGCTCGCGCAACTGTTCGCATGGAATGCGCCGGCCGGCGCGGCCGACGCCGAGCCGTTCGTGCCGGTGCACGCGCGCATCGCCGCGCATGCGCGCAAGCGGCCCGACGCACGCGGCGTCGCCGATATCGAGCGCGCGCTGACGCGCGGCGAGGTCGACGCGCGTGCCGCGCGCATCGCACGCAACCTGGTCGCGGCCGGTGTGCGGCCCGAGATGCGCGTAGGCGTCGCGCTACAGCGCTCGGTCGATCTGCTGGTCGCGCTGATCGCGGTGCTGAAGTCGGGCGCGGCGTTCGTGCCGCTCGATCCCGCGCACCCGCGCGAACGGCTCGCGCAGATCGTCGGCGACGCGGGCATCGCGCACGTGCTGACCGACCGCGCGAGCGCCGCGTCGCTGCCCGCGCTGTCCGGGCTGCGCATCTGGCATGCGGATGAAGTCGAGGCGCTCGACGAAGCGCCGCACGTCGGACTGCCCGACGTGCTGCCCGGTCATGCGGCCTACGTGATCTATACGTCGGGCTCGACCGGCACGCCGAAGGGCGTGATCGTCGATCACGCGGCGTTCGCGCGCCATTGCGTCGCGATCGCCGAACGCTACGGCGTGCGCGAAAGCGACGTATTCCTGCTGTTCCAGTCGGTCAACTTCGACGGCGCGCACGAAGGCTGGTTTTCGCAATACCTGTCGGGCGCCGCAGTGTCGATCACCGCCGACGTGCTGTGGCCGCCCGCGCAGACCTGCGCGATGATGGCGCGCGACGGCGTGACGATGACCTACGTGCCGCCGGGCTGCGCCGCGCAGCTCGCCGAATGGGCGCTCGCGCACGGCGCGCCGCCGACGCTGCGCTCGTTGACCGTCGGCGGCGAGGCGACGTCGCGCGAAGCGTTCGCGATGCTGCGCCGCGCGATGCCGAACGTGCGCGTGGTGAACGGCTACGGCCCGACCGAAACCGTGATCACGCCGACGCTGTGGATGTTCGCGCCCGGCGACGATCTCGCGAAGCTTGGCGATGCGGCCTATCTGCCGATCGGCACGCTGGTCGGCGCGCGCACCGCGCACGTGCTCGACGCGCGGTTGCGGCCGCTGCCGGTCGGCGTGATCGGCGAGCTGTATCTGGGCGGCGAGGGGATCGGCGTCGCGCGCGGCTATCTCGATCGTCCGGCGTTGACGGCCGAGCGCTTCGTGCCCGATCCGTACGGCGCGCCCGGCGCGCGGCTGTATCGCACCGGCGATCTGGTGCGGCGTCGCGCGGACGGCGTGTTCGACTTCATCGGCCGTGTCGATCATCAGGTGAAGCTGCGCGGGCTGCGCATCGAGCTCGGCGAAATCGAGGCGCAACTGGCCGCGCACGATGCGGTGCGCGAAGCGTGCGCGGTCGTGCACGGGCAGGGCGCGCATGCGCAGCTCGTCGCCTACGTCGAGCTGAGCGCCGATGCACGGGCGGATACACAGCCCGTCGACGCGGCGACGCTCGATGCGCACCTGCGCCGCATGCTGCCCGACTACATGGTGCCCGCGCAACTGATCGTGCTGGACGCGCTGCCGCGCAACGCGAACAGCAAGGTCGATCGCGCGCGGTTGCCCGCGCCGGTGCGCGTCGAGCGCGCATACGAGGCGCCGCATGATGGCGACGAAGCCGCGCTCGCGGCGATCTGGCGCGACGTGCTGAACGTCGAGCGCGTCGGCCGCGGCGACCACTTCTTCGAGCTTGGCGGCCATTCGCTCGCCGCGGTGCGCGTGGCGACGCGCGTGGCCGAACGGCTCGGCCGCGACGTGCCGGTGCGCGCGCTGTTCGAGGCGCCGGTGCTCGCGCAATATGCGGCGCAGCTCGCCGATGCGCCGCGTGCGGCGCACGCCCGCAGCGCGTCGCACACCGCCGCCGCGGTGAAGCCCGACGCCGACGGCGTGTGGCCGCTGTCGCCCGCGCAGCTCGCGCTGTGGTTCCTGTGGCGCGCGCAGCCGGACAACGCCGCCTACAACATTCCGCTCGCGCTGCGCGTGCGCGGGCCGCTCGACGTCGACGCGTTGCGCGCGGCGTTTGCGGCGGCTGCCGCCGCGCATCCCGCACTGCGCACGCGGCTCGTCGCGCGCGCCGGCATGCTGCCGGGCCAGCGCGTCGCACCGGTTACGCCGGTCACGTTACCGCTCGTCGACGTCGCTACGCAGCCCGACGCGCTCGAGCGCGCGGCGCAGCTGACGGCCGCCGACGCGCTCACGCCGTTCGACCTCGAAGCCGATGCGCCGCTGTGGCGCGCGCGCGTCGTGCGGCTCGGCACGCACGATCATGTGCTGTCGGTGGTGATCCATCACATCGTGTCGGATGGCGAATCGATCGAGTTGTGGCTCGACGCCGTGCGGGCGCGCTATGTCGAACACGTGCGCGGCGCAACCGCATCGGCATCGGCACCCGCCACGACGCCGCTGCCGCGCACGTCGCTCGTGCTCCCGCCGCCGTGCGCGGCAGCGCGCGTCGCGTACTGGCGCGACGCGCTCGCCGATCTGCCGCCGCGCGTGCTGCCGCAGCGTGCGGATGCGCCGGCCGTTCCGCAATGGCGGGCCGCGCGCATCGCGATCGAATTCGACCCGACGACGATCCGGGCGGCGTGCGACGCCGCAACGGCCGCGCGTGCGACGTTGCCGATGCTGCTGCACGCGGCGCTCAACACCGCGCTGTTCCGCGTGACGGGCGCGGCCGACCAGCCGGTCGGCGTGCTCGCGTCGACGCGCGAGCTGGCGGGCGACGCGGCGCACGATGCGCTCGGCCTGTTCATCAACGCGGTGGTCGTGCGCACGCGGCTCGACGCGACGGCGAGCCGCGCCGACGTGCTCGCGCAGCTGCGTGACACCGCGCTCGCCGCGTATGCGCATGCGGACGTGCCGTTCGCTGACGTCGTCGCCGCGCTGCACGCGCCGCGCGCCGCCGAGGCCAATCCGCTGTTCCAGGTGATGTTCAACTACCTGCGGCCGAGCGGCGCCGCGACGCGCGACTGGGCCGGCCTGACGCTCACCGAATTCGACGACGTGCGCCATCGCGTGGTGTTCACGCTCGAGCTGGACGTCGTCGAGCATCCGGACGGCCGCGTGAGCGCCGCGTTCTCGTATGCGGACGAACTGCTCGACGCTGCGTTCGTCGCTGCGCTCGTCGACGTCTATCACGACGAGCTCGCGCGTTTCGCCGTCGCGCCCGAGGCGCGGCTCGGCGTGCCGGATGCGCGGTTCGCGGCGTCGACGGCCGCGCGGGCGCGCGTGGCCGACACGGCGCCGCAACGCGACGCGACGCCGCAAGCGCGCCACGCCGTAGCCGCACTGGCCGCGCTGTGGTCCGACACGTTTGCGTGCGCCGCACCGCCGCCCGATGCCGATCTGTTCGCCGCCGGCGCGACCTCGTTCGACGTCGTGCGTTTCGTCGACGCGGCGTGCCGCGCCGGTCACGCGCTGACGGTCGCCGACGTGTTCGCCGCGCCGACGCTCGCCGCGCTCGGCGCGCGGCTCGACTCGCCGGCCGAAACGGCGCAGGAGGCGCGCGATGCCGGCTGAAGTGCGTGCGAACCGCTTCGCGCGATTCGATACCCGTCGCGTCGCGTTTCCGCCCGGCCGCCGCGCCGTGCGCGAGACGCGCCGACATCCGCGTCGTGCAGCCGCCGTGCCTGCGCGCGCGGCGCAACACGTTGTTCGCCGGCCGTCATCGTCGACGGGCCGGTTCTACCGACAAGGGAGCTGAGAGACATGCAGAGAGAAACCGTATTCGACCTGATCGGCGTCGGCTTCGGGCCGTCTAACCTCGCGCTGGCGGTGCGTATCGCGGAACGCGGCGACGGCGCGCGCCCGCTCGCGCAGTGCTTCGTCGAGCGCCAGCCCGCGTTCGGCTGGCACCGCGGCATGCTGCTCGACGACTGCCGGATGCAGATCTCGTTTCTGAAGGATCTCGTCACGATGCGCGATCCGACGAGCCGCTACACGTTCATCAACTACCTGTTCGAACGCGGCCGGCTCAACGAATTCGTGAACCTGAAGAACTTCTATCCGACCCGCGTCGAATTCCACGACTACCTCAGCTGGGTCGCCGACGCGTTCGGCCGGCACGTGCACTACGGCGAGACCGTCACCGCGATCGAGCCCGTGCACGGCGACGGCGCGCGCGTCGACGCGCTGCGCGTGCTGTCGTGCGACGCGGCCGGCCGCGAGCGCCAGCGCGTCACGCGCGCGCTGTCGGTCGGCGTCGGCGGCACGCCGGCGGTGCCCGAGGCGTTCGCCGCGCTCGGCCGCGATCGCGTAATCCATTCGTCGTCGTATCTCGCCGACATCGAGCGCCTCGTCGCGGCGCCGGACGGCGCACGCCGCCGCGTCGCGGTGATCGGCGCGGGGCAGAGCGCGGCCGAGGTGTTCGTCGATCTCGCGCGCCGTTTCCCGCACGTCAACGCGAGCCTCGTGATGCGCGCGGGCGCATTGAAGCCGGCCGACGACAGCCCGTTCGTCAACGAGATCTTCAGCCCCGAGTTCACCGACGTCGTCTACGCGCAGCCGCACGACGCGCGACGCGCGCTGCTCGAACGCTATCGCGACACCAACTACGCAGTGGTCGACCGGCCGCTGATCGAGCAGATCTACGAAATGCTGTACCTGCAGCGCATCGACGGCGCGCCGCGCCATGCGCTGCTGGCGAACCGCGCGATCGAGGGCGTGCAGCGCGGCGCCGACGGCCGCATCGAGCTGACGCTGCGCGACCGGATGAACGGCAGCACGCGCGTCGAGCGCTTCGACGCGCTCGTGCTCGCGACCGGCTACCGGCGCGATACGCATACGACGTTGCTCGACGGGCTCGCGCCGTATCTCGGCGAGGCGCTCGCGCGCGGCGAGGTCGCGCGCGACTACCGGCTCGCGACGCCCGAGCACTTCACGCCGCGCATCTACCTGCAAGGCTGCTGCGAGGACAGCCACGGGCTGTCGGACACGCTGCTGTCGGTGCTGGCGCGCCGCGCGGACGAGATCTGCAGGTCGCTCGAGGAGGCGGCGTCGCTCGCCCGCGACGACGACGCGGGCCTGCCGCGACACGAACAACGACATCAAGACGGGGCGAGCGCGGGCCGGATGGCTTGCGCTCTTTGACAAAGGTGCGGTCGATGACCGCATGAATAAACGGGAGCAGAGCAACATGGAGTGGGCAACAGGCACGCGTTTGCGTGCGATCGCAGCGGCAGCGAGCGTCGCGTTCGGGATGGCGGCGGGGCACGCGTTCGCGCAGACGCCAGCCGCTGCAGGCGCGCAGAACGGCGTGCAGGACGGTGGATCGGCCGCTACGCCGGTCGCTGCGCCGAAGGGCACGGCGGTAGGCACGGCGGTAGGCACGGCGGCCGGAAGCGCCGCCGGCACGCTGCCGGCGATCACCGTCAAAGCGAGCGCGGCCGGCGACGGCACGGTCGGGCTCGTCGCGAAGCGCAGCCGCACCGGCACCAAGACCGACACGGCGCTCGACGAGATCCCGCAGACGATCAACGTCGTCACCGCGCAGCAGATCGAGATGACCGGCGCGACCGACGTGAACGCCGCGCTGCGCTACGTGCCGGGCTTCTCGTCGTACGGCTCGGACAACCGCTCCGACTGGTACGCGGCGCTGCGCGGCTTCACGCCGACCGCGTTCGTGAACGGGCTGCAGGTGCCGAACACGCTGAACCTGTCGAGCTGGCGCGTCGATCCGTACATGATCGACAGCATCACCGTGCTGCGCGGGCCGACGTCGGTGCTGTACGGCGCGGGCGACCCCGGCGCGATCATCGACGTGCAGACCAAGACGGCCGACGGCGAGCGCGTGCGCGAAGCCGGCGTGCAGTTCGGCAACTATGCGCGCAAGCAGTTCATGATCGACGTCGGCGACAAGCTCGATGCGGACGGCAAGTATGCGTACCGCTTCGTCGGCGTCGCGCGCGACGGCAACGCGTTGACGGGGCCGAACAACGACCAGCGCGTCGCGCTCGCGCCGTCGTTCCGCTGGCGCCCGGACGCCGACACGTCGCTGACGCTGTCGGCCACCTACCTGCAGGACTGGGGCGACATCTCGTCGAACTTCCTGCCCGCGCAGGGCACCGTGTTGCCGAACCCGAACGGGCAGCTCGACAAGGACGTCTACGGCGGCGACCCGAACTTCAACTACTACCGCAAGAAGCAGTGGTCGCTCGGCTATCAGTTCGAGCGCAACCTGAATTCGATGTGGACGTTCCGCCAGAACGTGCGCTGGATGCACCTGTCGCTCGACAACGGCTCGGTGTTCGGCGCGGGCTTCGCGGACGGCAGCCTCACCGACATCAACCGCTGGGCCGGCGTGTTCCAGACCAACTACAGCCGCTTCGACATCGACAACAACCTGCAGGGCCGCTTCGGCACCGGGCCGTTCGAGCACACGCTGCTGCTCGGCTTCCAGTACAACCGGCAGACCGCGACCGACAGCGAATGGCTGGCCGCCGCGCCGACGCTGAACCTCTACAACCCGGTCTACACGCCGGTCACGCTGTCGGTGTTTTCGCCGCCGAACACGACGTACCGCACCAACACGTACACGACGATGAACACGTTCGGTCTGTACGCGCAGGACCAGATCAAGTGGAACCGCTGGACGCTGACGCTCGGCGGCCGCGAGGACTGGGTCAATCAGCGGATGGACGACCGCGCGGGCGGCACGCAGTCGAAGGCCGACGTCACCGCATTCACCGGCCGCGTGGGCCTCACGTACCAGGGCGACTACGGGCTGTCGCCGTACGTCAGCTACGCGACCTCGTTCAACCCGCTGATCGGCGTGAACCTGTACGGCGGCGGCCTGCCGCAGCCGACCCGCGGCAAGCAGATCGAGGCCGGGCTGCGCTGGCAGCCGCCCGGCAAGAACCTGATGCTGAGCGCGGCGATCTACCAGATCAACCAGACCAACGTGTTGACGCCGACGCCGACCAACCTCGACCCGGCCGGCACGACGTCGATCCAGACCGGCGAAGTGCGCTCGCGCGGCATCGAGCTGAACGCGACCGGCAAGCTCACGCGCAACCTGTCGCTGATCGCGTCGTACGTCTATCAGGACGTGAAGAACGTGCAGGCCAACGACGCGTCGCTGAACAACTGGCCGGTCGACATCCCGCGGCCGCGCCAGATGGCGTCGCTGTGGGCCGACTGGACCTGGCACACGGGCCCGCTCGCGGGCTTCGGCCTGGGCGGCGGCGTGCGTTACCAGAGCGCGGTGGCCGGCGCGGCCGACAACTCGCTCACCGTCGCGAGCTACACGCTGTACGACGCTGGCGTGCATTACGACACGCGCAACTGGCGCTTCGCCGTGAACGGCACGAACCTGTTCAACCGCCACTACATCAGCGGTTGCCAGTCGACCAGCGTCTGCATCTTCGGCACCGATCGCACCGTGATCGCCACCGCGAAATACAACTGGTGACGCCGCGCGTCGCGGCGTGCGGGCCGGCCTTCGAGCCGGCGCGTGCGCCGCGGCGCCGTCGTCCGCTTTTTCCCGACGCCTCCATGCGAAAGAAGAATCTCGTCTACATCCAGTCGCTGCGCAACGGCGCGGCCGATCGCGCCGGCCAGCCGGTCGCGTACCGCGGCGGCACGCGCTACATGAAGGCGCCGCTCGAATTCCTCGTCGAGCGGCTCAACGCTTCGCCGCTCGGCGAGCGCTATACGCTGCAGGCCGTGATCGTCGACGACGACGCAGGCTCGCCGGCCGACCAAGCGAAGCTCGCCGACTACGGCTTCGCGCGCACGCCGGGCCGCCCGTGGATCCTGCCGGAGGGGCTCACCGTGCAGGGTCGGCCGGTCGACGAACTGTTCTGCACGATCGCGTCGACGTACCGGCGGCTGCCGCGCGATGCGCGCGAGCGCGCGGCGGGCAAGCAGGCGTTCGAGCGCCGCCTGCTCGAGCGCCTGCTCGAACTCGACGCCGACGTCGTCGTGCTCGACGGGCTGCTCGTGATACTCGACGAACTCGTGCGCCCCGGCGCGCGCTTTCACCGGCGCATCGCGAACATCCATCCGGGCATCACGGCCGACGGGTCGCCGTACCAGCGGCGCGGCGCGTGGGCGACGCTCGACGCGCTGCACGGCGCGCGCGGCGAGCGGGTCGACTGGGCGAGCGGCGCGACCTCGCGCGTCGCGCCCGTGACGATGACGGGCGCGTCGTTCCACTACGTCGACAACGGCATCGATTCCGGCGAGGTGATCTGCGACGTGCTCGACACGCCGATCGCGCCGGACGACACGATCCTCGAACTGCGCTGGAACAACTTCCAGCGCAGCCTGTTTCCGGCACTCGAGCGCGGGCTGCACATCGTCGCCGATCGCCACGACGCGGGAGCACTGTGATGGCACACACGCTGACGAAACCGGCCGACCCGCGCGATAGCGTCGAAGGCGACGTGGCCGCCGCGCTCGACGGCGCGCCGCACGCGACGCCGATCGCCGAACGCATGCTGCACGCGTGGCGCCCCGACGATGCGCCGGCCGCGCTGCTCGCGGAATTCGTCGCGCTGTTCAACACCGACACGCAGCACGACGCGGCCACCGTCTCGGTGCCGCTCGGCGCGGCTGACCCGGCCGCCGTCGCCGCGTACGTCGCGCGCGCGGTGCGCGAAGGCGTGATCGACGACGCGCAGCGCGCGGGCGAGCGGCTGCGGCTCACCGCGTCGCGCGCGACGTTCTGGCAGAACCCCCAGCCGTGGCTGAAGGCGCCGGCGTCGGGCGGGATGCCGCTGCGCTACGCGATCACCAACGGCCATCGGCATCCGGTGCGGCCGCCGTCGCCGGCCGGCGAGATCTACGCGCGCTACATGCCGCAGGTCGGCATGACGTTCAGCCTGCGCACCGTCGACGTCGCGACGCACGCGCGCCTGTTCAGCGACTGGATGAACCTTGATCGCGTCGCGCATTTCTGGGACCAGCGCGGCACGCTCGACGAGCACGCGGCCTATCTCGCGGAACGGCTCGCCGATCCGCACATGCACCCGATGATCGGCTATTTCGACGACACGCCGTTCGGCTATTTCGAGTTCTACTGGGCGAAGGAGGACCGCCTTGCGCCGTTCTACGACGCGCACGACTACGATCGCGGGCTGCATCTGCTGATCGGCGACTCGCGCTTCCAGAGCGCGGGCAAGCTGCATGCGTGGTGGAGCGGCGTGCTGCACTACATGTTCGTCGACGAGCCGCGCACGCAACGGCTCGTCGGCGAGCCGCGCGTCGATCACGTGCGGCATATCGCATACATGCACCGGCTCGGGTTCCGGACGCTGAAGGAGTTCGACTTTCCGCACAAGCGCGCGGCGTTGACCGTGATGGAGCGCGATACGTTCTTCGATACGTTCCGGTTGCCGTGATCGGGGCGGCGCGAGCGCACGGGTGTCGCGAGGTTGCCGGCGAATGCGGAGGCTCGCGCGGACATCGCCGGAATAGGGCGTCTGTGCGCACGCGCGTCGGCATGCCGGCAATTCGTTCGATGCCGGAGGCGAAGCCGACTGCGGTGATTCCCGTGTTTCGCCGGAATGCGAAAGTTCTATCTGGAAAATCGCTGATTCAGCCAGCTATGGTTTTGCGAACAAACAATATGAGAAACGAGAAATAATTAATCGCATCTCCATTTTAGATGCCGCGATTTGTATAAATTCGGTCAATGGGACGAGTTCGAATTTACGAATTCGTCGCCTCGATCCAACGGCCTGCCTAGTTATAACCGAACCTTTTCTCTCATCGCGATACGCTCTGGTCGGCGATATGGCTGGCGCCCGGCCGCAACCTGTCGCGATCGAAGCAATATGGATAAATCTGCATTTTCCGGGCAATAAATCCATCGGAGAGAAAACGTGAAAAAGATAATCGTGAGCGCAGGCCTGGCGGCATTGGTGGCGTCTTCGGCGGCGCACGCTTTGCGGATCGACGAAGCGACCTTCAAGTATTACGGCGGCGATAGCGCAGACCTGGCGAACAGCATCAAGACGCACAACGACCAACTGCGCGCGTTCAGTTATGAGACGCCGTGGCTCGCGGTCGGAGAGGTCGGTGGCTGCACCGCGACATGGCTTGGCGACAACGGGGGATGGACCTACGTGCTGACTGCCGCGCATTGCGCCGGCTATCAAGGCACCGAGACAGCCGTAACCAAGCGCTTCACGACGCTCGATCGCCGCGTAGTCGCATCGGGCCGGGGCACGGCGTACGTGCCGCCGCAGCGGATCAACAAGCCGGCGGGAATGGGCGGCGCATCGACCGATATCGCGATCCTGAAGCTGCCCACGCTCCACCCGATAGCCGACGTGCTCGGCAAGCCGGTCGAGCGGCCGATCCTGAACGACGATCCTCACGAGAAAGACCGCGACGTCATTTTCGTCGGCTATGGAAGCTGGGGGGTCGGCGCGAAGGGCAGCGGTTCGTACTGGCCGGCGAACGGCGAGCGACGGCTGTACGGGCGCAGCCGGATCGACAGCATCTTCGAGCTCGGCTACGGAATCGGCGCGAGCTATCGCTCTGCCGGGCCGTCCCCGTTCTGGACGCGCACTGCGTCGGGCGATAGCGGGTCGGCCTGGTGGCAGATTCGCGATGGCAAGCCGGTCATCATCGCGACGACCAATGGCGGCGGCGACAACTATTCGACCGGCGCGCGCGTATCGAAGTACGTGGACTGGATCAAGTCGGTCTATCCGGAAGCGCGCTTCCTGTCGGCCGAGCAGCCGGCGGGCTGCATCGTCAGCCTGCAGACGGCCGCGAGATATTGCCTGCCGGTGGGGCAGCGCTCCGGTTATGCATTGCCGTCGTGGATCTATGCGCACGACGTGTTCGTCGATGCGGCACCGGGCACCGCGGTGATGCTGTCCGATTGGGACAATCTCTCCTACAACCGGATCGCGACGTTCGTCGGCACGGTCGAGAACGGCGGTCTCAAGCAGGTGAAGGCCGTCAACGGACAGGTGCTCGATTTTTCAAGGCCGCATTCGATGCGCGTCGTGCGCGATACGACGCCGCTCGGCTGTATCGTCAGCCTGACGTCGGGCGCGAAGTATTGCCTGCCGGCGGGGCAGCGGTCGGGGCGTGCGCTGCCGTCCTGGATTTATGCAAACGAAGTCCAGGTTGAAGCGGCCGCGGGGATCGCGGTGATGCTGTCGGATACGGACGACCTCGCGTTCAACCGGGTCGCGACCTTCACGGGCTTGACGCAGAACTGGGAGTTGAAGAAGGCGAAAGCCTGGAACGGCGAAGACCTCGATTTTTCGCGACCGAAGTCGATGCGCGTCGTTCAGCAATGATGGCGGGGCGTTGAGGTGCTGCGCGGCATGGGCGCGGAGCCCGTGCCGCGTGTCATGCCGGCGGCGTCGCCGGTTCCGCGAGAAACGCGCCGCGGAAGGCGTCGAGATGTCCGTCGGCGTCGCCGCCGAATTCGCCGGGTAGCAGCGTAACCACGCCGGGTCGTGCGTTCACTTGAACCCTGGCGTACACAAAAGATGTACGGCGGTTGAAAAGTGAACAAATGCCCCGGAAGTCCTTGATATCGATAGATATCGAAGCGACGCCCAACCGTGTTCGCCGAGCCGGCACATGCCGGAGACCGACACACAGCCGCGGGCACCACGCCTCCCGCTCCCCGCGCCGGTACGGCCTCGCAAACGCGCTGCCGCCATGCTGTCCGCCCTCGGCATCCCCACTCAGGCGGCAACTCCAGGTTGCCGCCACGACCACTTGCTCGCTATTCGGTTGCCGTGAGGCGGACTATCCTTGACCGACCCTTCCGAACCCGACCCAGGAGCCGCCCCCATGACCCACAGCGTGATCCCCGCAGGCCTCGCCGACGAAATGATCGACATTCGACACCGCATCCATGCGCATCCTGAACTCGGCTTCGAGGAATTCGCGACCAGCGATCTCGTCGCCGAGCAGCTGCAAGGGTGGGGCTATACGGTCCGGCGCGGGCTCGGCGGCACGGGCGTCGTCGCGCAGCTGAAGGTGGGCGACGGCACGCAGCGCCTCGGCCTGCGCGCCGACATGGACGCGCTGCCGATCCACGAGTCGACCGGCCTGCCGTATCGGAGCACGATCCCCGGCAAGATGCACGCGTGCGGCCACGACGGTCACACGGCGATGCTGCTCGCCGCCGCGAAGCATCTGGCGCGCGAGCGGCGGTTTTCCGGCACGCTGAACCTGATCTTCCAGCCGGCCGAGGAAGGGCTCGGCGGCGCGAAGAAAATGCTCGACGACGGGCTGTTCGAGCAATTCCCGTGCGATGCGATCTTCGCGATGCACAACATGCCGGGCTTCCCGACTGGCAAGCTCGGCTTCCTGGCCGGGCCGTTCATGGCGTCGTCGGACACCGTGATCGTCGACGTCCACGGCCGCGGCGGCCACGGCGCGGTGCCGCACAAGGCGATCGACCCGGTCGTCGTGTGCGCGCAGATCGTGATCGCGCTGCAGACCATCGTGTCACGCAACGTGTCGCCGCTCGACATGGCGATCGTCACGGTCGGCGCGATCCACGCGGGCGACGCGCCGAACGTGATTCCCGAGCATGCGCAGATGCGCCTGTCGGTGCGCGCGTTGAAGCCCGACGTGCGCGATCTGCTGGAGACGCGCATCAAGGAAGTCGTTCATGCGCAGGCGGCCGTGTTCGGCGCGACCGCGACGATCGATTACCAGCGCCGCTACCCGGTGCTCGTCAACGATGCGCGGATGACGGCGTTCGCACGCGACGTCGCGCATGCATGGGCCGGCGCAGCGAACCTGATCGACGGGATGGTGCCGCTCACCGGCAGCGAGGATTTCGCATTCCTGCTCGAGCAGCGGCCGGGCTGCTACCTGATCATCGGCAACGGCGACGGGGAAGGCGGCTGCATGGTGCACAACCCCGGATACGACTTCAACGACGCGGCGCTGCCGATCGGCGCGTCGTACTGGGTCAAGCTGGCCGAGTCGTTTCTGGTGTGACGGGACGCTGGCGGGGAAGGCGAGGGCTCGCGCCGCGCAGTTCGATGCGTCCGGTCTCGCCGGGCGGCGCGATCGCATCGTGAAGCTCCACCGGCAACGCGTGGCAACGTGCCGCGTCCGATTCGGCAGCGCGCGCGGTGGGGGCGTTCGCTGTCGTACCGCGTGGTCCACGTTCGGGCGCGCAGGTCGCATCCACCGTCGGCCGCGAACGGCACGGCATGATCGTCGCGACGCAGCCCGCTATTCCGGCACGACTTCCGGCGTCTCTCCGCTCGCTCGATCGGCCTGCTCAACCTGATCGAACGCCTCGCCGCGAAACAACGCCGCGGCCGCATCCGGGTTCGACGGCCAGTACATGTGCATGTAGGTCGCGACGACCGGCCCCGCGCGATACACGGCTTCGCCGCTGCCGCTCGCGCCGTCGCAGCGTGCCGCCGTCGCTGCCGCCGCGAGCGGCGTATCGAGCCGCGAGTAATGGAACGTATGGCCGCGCATCGGGCCCCAGCGCGTCGCGAGCGTCTGCATGCCGAGCGCGGCGAAGCGGCGCTGCATCGTCGCATGGCCCGGCAGCAGCCCGACCATCGGCGTCGTCGCGCCCTGCGCGTCGGTCAGCGATTCGCACAAGTACAGCATCCCGCCGCATTCCGCGACGATCGGCCGCCCGGCCGCCGCATGCGCGCGGATCGTGCGCGCGCTCACCGCATTCGCGGCGAGCGTCGCCGCGTGCAGCTCCGGATAGCCGCCCGGCAGGAACAGCGCGTCGCACGCGTCGGGCACCGGTTCGTCGGCCAGCGGCGAAAAGAACCGCACCTGCGCGCCGAGCGCGTCGAGCAGCGCGAGATTGGCCGGGTAGATGAACGAGAACGCCGCGTCGCGCGCGACCGCGATCCGCGTGCCGGCCAGCGAGCGCGGCAGCGCGGCCGCTTCGGGTGCCGCGAACGCGACGGCCGGCGGCAATTCGGCGAGCGCGGTCTGCGCGAGCGCGTCGGCGGCGCGCTCGAGCCGCGCGTCGAGATCGTCGATGTCGGCCGGCTGGTGCAGGCCGAGATGCCGTTCGGGCAACGCGATCGCCGCGTCGGCCGGCACGTGCCCGAGCCAGCGCAGGTCGTCCGGTAGCGCCTGCCGCAGCAGTTGCGCATGCCGCGGCGAGCCGACGCGATTCGCCAGCACGCCGTAAAACGGCACGCCCGGCCGGAACCGCGCGAGCCCGAACGCGATCGCGGCGAACGTCTGCGCCATCGCCTTCGCCGAAATCACCGCGACGACCGGCACGCCGAACGCAGCGGCCAGGTCCGCGCTGCTCGGCGTGCCGTCGAACAGGCCCATCACGCCTTCGATCAGGATCAGGTCCGCGTCGCGCGCCGCGTCGGCGAGCAGCGCGCGACAGCCGGCCTCGCCGACCATCCCGAGATCGAGTGCGTACACGGGCGCGCCGCTCGCGCGTTCGAGCAGCATCGGATCGAGGAAATCCGGCCCGGTCTTGAACACGCGCACGCGCCGGCCGAGCCGCCGGTGCAGCCGCGCGAGGCCGGCCGTCACCGACGTCTTGCCCTGGCCGGACGCCGGTGCGCTGACGAACAGCGCGGGACACGCACGCATCGGTCAGAACTCCACGCCGGGCTGCGCCTTCACGCCTTGCTCCTTGTACGGATGCTTGACGAGCCGCATTTCGGTGACGAGGTCGGCCGCATCGATCAGCGCGTCGGGCGCGTGCCGCCCGGTCACGACGACGTGCACGGCTTCCGGCCGGCCGGTGAGCGTCGCGAGCACTTCGTCGAGCGGCAGGTACTCGTACTTGAGCACGGTGTTCAGCTCGTCGAGGATCACCATCCGGTACTCGCCGCTTTCGATCATCCGGCGCGCCGCGTCCCAGCCCTTGCGTGCGGTCGCGATGTCGGCGTCGCGGTTCTGCGTGTTCCACGTATAGCCGTCGCCCATCGTCACGAAGTCGCACTGCGCGACCGCGCCGAGGAAATCGCGCTCGGACGTATGCAGCGCGCCCTTGATGAACTGCACGACGCCGAGCCGCATGCCATGGCCGAGCACGCGCACGGCCATGCCGAACGCGGCCGTGCTCTTGCCCTTGCCGTTGCCGGTGTTGACGATCAGCAGACCCTTTTCGCGGGTGGCCGCGGCCTGCTTCTTCTCGTGGCCGGCGCGGCGGCGCTCGGTCATCCGCTGATGGGATTCGGCATCGGTCTTCATCGGGAGTCGTCCTGTGGAAAGCGAAACAAACGGTTCAGAGCGGGCCGGCGAGCGCGACCGTCACGCCGTCCCGGATCAATTTGGGGCCGAGCAGCCGGCCGTCGGGCGCGGCGAGGCGCGCGCACGGCTCGGCGACGCCCGCCACGCCGAAGCGCGCGAGCGCGGCGGGCGACGGGGCGCTCAACGGCGGCGCCGTGCAACTCTTGAGCGCGGCCGCGTCGAACCCGACGAGCGGCCAGCCGCGTCGCGCGCACAGCGTGCGCAGCGGCCGCGCGCGCGCCTTGTCGGCGAGCGTCGCGACGACGGCCGGCTCCGCGCCCGGATGGCGCGCGAGCGCCGCGCGGATCGCCGCGTCGAGCTGCGCGGCCGTCACGTGCGCGCGAAAGCCGACGCCGAGCGCGACGCGCATCATGCGCCGCTGCCGAGTGCGGCGCGCACCGCCGGATCGGCGGCGAGCGCGGCCACGCGCCCGATCACGACGATCGCCGGCGAGCCGATGCCGGCCGCGTTCACGCGTTCGACGACCGTCTCGAGCGTCGCGAGCACGTGCCGCTGCGCGTCGCGCGTCGCGTTCTCGATGGCCGCGCACGGCGTGTCGCCGGGCAGCCCGCCCGCGCCAAGCGCGGCGACGATCGCGGCGAGCCGGCGAATCCCCATGTAGATGACGAGCGTCATCCGCGTCGCGGCCAGCGCGCGCCAGTCGGGTTCGTCGGCGCCCGCGCCGTGACCGGTGACGAAGATCACGCCCTGCGCGTCGCCGCGATGCGTGACCGGAATCCCGAGCGCGGCCGGCGCCGCGATGCCGGCCGTGATGCCGTTCACGACCTCGACCGGGAAGCCGGCCGCGCCGAGCGCGAGCAGCTCCTCGCCGCCGCGGCCGAACACGAACGGATCGCCGCCCTTGAGGCGCGCGACGCTGCGGCCCGCGCGCAGATGCGCGAGCATCGCCGCGACGATCTCGTGCTGCGGCGTCGACGCATGGCCGCCGCGCTTGCCGACGTGTTCGATGCGGGCATCCGCGCGCGCATGGCGCAGGACGTCCGGGTTCACGAGATCGTCGACGAGCAGCACGTCGGCCGCGGCGATCGCGCGCACGGCCTTCAGCGTCAGCAGATCGGCGTCACCGGGGCCCGCGCCGACGAGCCACGCGCGGCTCATCGGGCGCGCCGCGGCGCGCACCGCGGCATGGCAGGGGAGACGAAACGGCGAGCGGCACGGGGGCCGGCAGACAGGCAAGGCATGGGCGGATCGGGCGAAGCGCGTGAGCGCGGGCAGACGGCGCTCCGGTCCGTCCCTCGCGGACCGGGCGTTCGGCGAGCAGCGCGCTCGCCCCTTGCGTCGGCCGGTATCCGGGCTGGCCGCTTGCCGGGCCGCAGCCTTCCCGCCCGCTGGGGCAGTGGCATCGAGGGCGGCCTGGGCGCGCGCGGAGCAACCGCGGCGCGCGGGCGGCGTACCGTTGCGGGGACAGCACAGGCCAGGCGAAGCTCCGCCTCCTGTTTCCCGTTTAACTGCATGCGCGCAATGCGCACGCGAGCACCGAACGCGGCGCATACGATAGCACAGCGCCCGGCCCGCGCGAACCGGCCATGCCTGCCCCCGCGGCCGCGCGCGGCGGGCCGCCGTGTGCGGTCGCGGCGCCCGGCGGCGGCCCCGCGATGGCCGGTTTTGCCTTGACGCTGCCGGCACCGCCCCCTACACTCGCACGCGTTTTGGTGCTCGCGCGCGCTGCTCCGGCGCGCGCAGTTAAACGGGAAACAGGGAGCCTGCCTGCACCGCAGACGAGCCAACCTGTGCTGCCCCCGCAACGGTAAGCGAACGCACGCGCCCAGCGCGTTGCAGCGCCGCTTCGCCGCATGCCCAGCGCATGCGGACGACCGCCACTGGATGCCGCGCATCCGGGAAGGCGAAGCGGCGTGTTCGTCAGCCCGGATACCGGCCAGAACGTGGGGTTCAGCGCCGCGGGGAGGCGGCGCATCGTCCACGGCCGCAGCACGCCCGACGCCCGAGCGTTTTCCACTTCCGTCATCGATCGGAGCGTCGCACGCGTGCGCGCGGCCGGGCGCGGCGAGCGGCGGGCCGCACGGGCAGGGCAGGCGGCAGCCGTGTTGGCATTCATCATGTCGACCGTTCGCAAGGGAGCATCATGCTCGACTCGTTCTTCCGCCTGTTCAACGACAGCCCGTCCGGGTTGCGCGGCAAAATCGCCGCGATCTATTCGCTTCTCGTCGCGTTCAACGTCGGCGCGTGGATCTGGGCGTTCGTCGCGTTTCGCGACCAGCCCGTGCTGCTCGGCACCGCGCTGCTCGCGTACGTGTTCGGGCTGCGCCACGCAGTCGACGCCGACCATATCGCCGCGATCGACAACGTCACGCGCAAGCTGATGCAGGAAGGCCGCAGCCCGCTCGGCGCGGGCCTGTTCTTCTCGCTCGGCCATTCGACGGTGGTGATCGTGATGTCGGTGGCCGTCGCGCTCACGGCCGCGTCGCTCGCGCGCTTCGAGAGCATGAAGACCTGGGGCGGCGTGATCAGCACCAGCGTGTCGGCCTTCTTCCTGCTGGTGCTCGCGGCCGCGAACCTGCTGATCCTGATTTCGGTGTACCGGACCTTTCGCGCGGCGCGCCGCGGCGACGCGATCGTCGATGCCGATCTCGACCTGCTGATGAACCAGCGCGGCGTGCTGGCCCGGCTGTTCCGGCCGTTGTTCCGGCTCGTGTCGCGCAGCTGGCATCTGTATCCGGTCGGCTTCCTGTTCGGCTTCGGCTTCGATACGGCGACCGAGATCGCGCTGTTCGGCATTTCGGCCACGCAGGTGCAGGGCGGCCTGTCGTTCTGGTCGGTGATGGCGCTGCCGGTGCTGTTCACCGCCGGCATGACGCTCGTCGACACCACCGACGGCATCCTGATGATGGGCGCGTACCGCTGGGCCTACGTGCGGCCGATCCGCAAGATCTACTACAACATGACGATCACGTTCGTGTCGGTGCTGGTCGCCGCGCTGATCGGCGGCATCGAGGTGCTCGCGCTGCTCGCCGACAAGCTCGCGCTGCAAGGCCCGGTGTGGGACTTCGCGACGCTCGTCGCCTCGCACTTCGGGATGCTCGGCTACGTCGTGATCGGCCTGTTCGTCGCGTGCTGGGTCGTGTCGGCCGCGATCTACCGCCTCAAACGCTACGACGAAATCGACGTGACGCTGTCCGCCTGACTCTCTTTCCGATACAGGACTCACCATGACCCTACGCAAGCTGCCCGTCACGATCGTCACGGGCTTTCTCGGCAGCGGCAAGACCACGCTGATGCGCCACATCCTGCAGCACGCCGCGGGCCGCCGCATCGCGGTGATCGTCAACGAGTTCGGCGAGCTCGGCATCGACGGCGAAATCCTCAAGGGCTGCGGCATCGGCTGCGACGACGCAGCCGGCGCGCCCGGCGAAGCGGCCGGCCAGCTGTACGAGCTCGCGAACGGCTGCCTGTGCTGCACCGTGCAGGAGGAGTTCTATCCGGTGATGGAGGCGCTCGTCGAGCGCCGCGCCGACATCGACCACGTGCTGATCGAGACGTCCGGGCTCGCGCTGCCGAAGCCGCTCGTGCAGGCGTTCAACTGGCCGACCATCCGCAACAGCTTCACGGTCGACGCGGTGGTGACCGTCGTCGACGGGCCGGCCGCAGCCAGCGGCCAGTTCGCCGAGAATCCGCAGGCCGTCGACGCGCAGCGCCGCGCCGATCCGAACCTCGACCACGAATCGCCGCTGCACGAGCTGTTCGCCGACCAGCTGTCGTCGGCCGATCTGGTGATCGTGAACAAGGCCGACCTCGTCGCCGACGCGCAGTTCGCCGACATCGAGGCCGCGATCCGCGACGAGATCCCGCCGCAGGTGAAGATCGTGCGCGCGACGCGCGGCGAGCTCGATCTGTCGCTGCTGGTCGGGCTCGAAGCGGCGTCGGAGGACACCATCCATCTGCGCCACGACCATCACGGCTCGGCCGACGACGGCGATCACGATCACCATCACGACGATTTCGATTCGGTGGTGGTGGCGGGCGACGCCGGCACGCGCGAAGCGACGATCGCCGCGCTCCAGCGCGTGGTCGAGGCCCACACGATCTACCGCGCGAAAGGCTTCGCGGCGCTGCCGGACGCGCCGATGCGGCTCGTGATCCAGGGCGTCGGGCGCCGCTTCGACAGCTATTTCGACCGGCGCTGGCAGGACGGCGAGCCGCGCGCGAGCCGCTTCGTGCTGATCGGCGAGTCGCTCGACGCGGCCGCGCTGCAGCGCGCGTTCGATGCCGCGTGCGCGGCCGAACTGCAGCAGGCGTAACGCGATGCATCTGCTGCGCACCACGCCGGGCGGCTTCGTCGACGATACGCAGGGCGTCGTCCGGATCGACCAGCAGCCGGCCGACATCGTGATCCTCAGTTCGGCCGACACGACGCTGTCGCTGCTGGCCGGCGTCGTGCCGACGCTGCCGGCCGGTTTCCCAAGCGTGCGGCTCGCGAACGTCACGTTCCTGCGCCAGCCGGCGTCGGTCGATTTCTACGTCGACGACGTGCTGCGTCATGCGAAAACGGTCGTGATCGATCATCTGGGCGGCGAGGCATACTGGCCGTACGGGATCGAACAGGCCGTGTCCCTCGCGTCGAAGCGCGGGCAGCAGCTCGCGATGTTCTCGGGCGACCTGCAGGAAGATCCGAACCTCGTCGCGAAGAGCACGGTCGCGCCGGCGCTGTGCCGGCTGTGGTGGCGCTATCTGCGCGAAGGCGGCTTGCACAACGCCGACGCGCTGCTGCGCAGCATCGCGTTCCATACGCTCGGCTTCGGTGCGGAGCCGGCGCCGCCGCGTCCGCTGCCGGCCGCCGCGCTGTACCACCCGGCGCGCGACCCAGCGAGCGTCGACGACTGGCGCGCGCGCTGGACGCCCGGCGCGCCGGTGGTCGCGATCCTGTTCTATCGCGCGCACTGGCAGGCCGCGAACACGGCGGTGTTCGACGCGCTGGCCGACGCACTGGTGCGCGAAGGCCTCAACCCGCTGCCGATCGCCGTGACGTCGCTGAAGGACGCGCTGAGCCGCGAGGTCATCACGCGCCTGTGCGACGCGCATCGCGTCGCGCTCGTGCTGAACACCACCGCGTTCGCGGCCGGCGCGATCGACGCGCCCGAGCCCGACGTGCTGGCCGGCGACGCGCCGGTGCTGCAGGTGATCCTGTCGGGCGGCAACCGCGATGCGTGGCTCGCCGACAACCAGGGGCTGCATGCGCGCGACATCGCGATGCACATCGCGCTGCCGGAAGTGGACGGGCGCATCGTCACGCGCGCGGTCAGCTTCAAGGGGCTCGCGTATCGCTGCCCGCACACCCAGGTCGACGTCGTGCGCTACCAGCCGGACGCGGAGCGGATCGCGTTCGTCGCGGCGCTCGCGCGCGGCTGGTGCCGGCTGCGCACGCTCGACAACGCCGACAAGCGCATTGCGCTGATCCTCGCGAACTATCCGCAAAGCGAAGGACGGATCGGCAACGGCGTCGGGCTCGATACGCCGGCCTCCGCGCTGCGCGTGCTCGCGGCGCTGCGCGACGCCGGCTACACGGTGGCCGACCTGCCGGCCGACGGCGATGCGCTGATCGCGCGGCTCACCGCGGGCGTGACCAACGAGCCGGCCGTGCACGCGCTGCGCCCGGCGTTCCAGAGCTTCGCGCTGGCCGACTACCGCGCGCATTTCGCGCGGCTGCCGGCGGCGGTGCGCGACGCGCTGAACGCGCGCTGGGGCGAGCCGGAAGCGGACCCGACGCTGCGCCACGGGCGCTTCACGATCGCCGGCTGGCGCGCGGGCAACGTGTTCGTCGGCATCCAGCCGTCGCGCTCGCGCGACGACGACGACTATGCGAGCTACCACGATGCGGAGCTCGTGCCGCCGCATGCGTACCTCGCGTTCTACTTCTGGCTGCGCGATGCGTTCCGCATCGACGCGGTCATCCATCTCGGCAAGCACGGCAACCTCGAATGGCTGCCGGGCAAGAGCGTCGCGCTGTCCGACGCATGCTGGCCCGACCTGACGCTCGGGCCGCTGCCGCATCTGTATCCGTTCATCGTCAACGATCCGGGCGAGGGCAGCCAGGCGAAGCGCCGCGCGCAGGCCGTGATCGTCGATCACCTGATGCCGCCGCTCACGCGCGCGGAAAACTACGGGCCGCTGCAGGACCTCGAACGGCAGGTCGACGAATACTACGAAGCGCTGATGGTCGACGCGCGGCGCGCGAAGCTGCTGCGCAAGACGATCCTCGCGACGATCGCCGAGCATCGGCTGCACGACGAGTTGAGCGTGTCGCCGCCGCGCGATGCGGGCGACGAGGATGCGCTGCTCACGCGCGTCGACGCGTGGCTGTGCGAATTGAAGGAAGCGCAGATCCGCGACGGGCTGCACGTGTTCGGCGTGTCGCCGGCCGCTCGCCAGCGGCGCGACACCTTGCTCGCGCTCGCGCGCTTTCCGGTCGGCGACGGGCGCGGCGAACGCGCCGGGCTGATCGGCGCGCTCGCGCGCGATCTGTCGCTCGGCGACGCTTTCGATCCGCTCGCGGCCGACTGGGCCGCGCCGTGGACCGGCCCGCGCCCGGCCGTGCTGCAGGCGCTCGACGCGGCGCCGTGGCGCCATGCGGGCGATACGCGCGAGCGGCTGGAACGGCTCGCGCAGCAGTGGCTCGACGACGTGTGCGCGGGCGAAGGCGCTGCGCCGGCCGACGGCGACGCCGGCGCCGGCACCGCCACCGCGCCGCCCGGCGACTGGCCGCACGCGCGCGCGGTGCTCGAACGCGTGCGCGCGACGCTGCTGCCCGCGCTCGACGCGTGCGGCGGCGAGGAGCTGCGCCAGCTGCTGCGCGGGCTCGACGGCCGCTTCGTGCCGCCGGGGCCGAGCGGTTCGCCGTCGCGCGGCCGTCCCGACGTGCTGCCCACCGGCCGCAACTTCTATTCGGTCGACACGCGCGCGGTGCCGACGCAGGCCGCCTGGTCGCTCGGCCTGAAATCCGCGCAGCAGCTGATCGAGCGTCATCTGCAGGATCACGGCGACTATCCGCGCGCGGTCGGGCTGTCGGTATGGGGCACCGCGACGATGCGCACCGGCGGCGACGACATCGCGCAGGCGTTCGCGCTGCTCGGCGTGCGGCCGAAGTGGGCGCACGGCAGCCATCGCGTGACCGATTTCGAGATCCTGCCGATCGAGATCTTCGACCGGCCGCGCATCGACGTGACGCTGCGCGTGTCGGGCTTCTTCCGCGACGCGTTCCCGAACCTGATGCATCTGTTCGATGCGGCCGTGCAGGCGGTGGCCGCGCTCGACGAGCCGGAAGCGCTGAACCCCGTACGTGCGCGCATCGAACGCGAGCGGGCGAGCTGGATCGCGCGCGGCGTCGCGCCGGACGAAGCGCGGCGCCGCGCCGGCTGGCGCGTGTTCGGCGCGCGGCCGGGCAGCTACGGCGCCGGGCTGCAGGACCTGATCGACCGGCGCGGCTGGCAGAGCGACGCCGATCTCGCCGACGCGTATCGCCGCTGGGGCGGCCATGCGTACGCGCAGAACAGCGCGGGGGACGCCGCGTCCGACGTGTTCGGCGAGCGTCTCGCGACGATCGACGCGGTCGTGCAGAACCAGGACAGCCGCGAGCACGACATCCTCGATTCGAATGACTACTACCAGTTCCAGGGCGGGATGACGGCGGCCGTGCGGCACCTGTCCGGGCAGCAGCCGAGCGTCTACCACGGCGACCACGCGAACCCGGCCGCGCCGAAGATGCGCACGTTGCGCGAGGAAATCGCGCGCGTGATCCGCTCGCGCGTGGTCAATCCGAAGTGGCTCGACGGCGTGAAGCGCCACGGCTACAAGGGCGCGGCCGAGATGGCCGCGACCGTCGACTATCTGTACGGCTATGACGCGACCGCGCGCGTGCTGTCGGACCACCAGTACGCGCTCGTCGCCGACGCGTACCTGTTCGACGACGACACCCGCGCGTTCCTCCAGCGGCACAACCCGCACGCGCTGCACGGGATCTGCGAACGCTTCGTCGAAGCGATGCAGCGCGGGCTGTGGCAGCAGCCGGGCGATTATCGCGAGCGGATCGAAGCGGTCTGGCTCGACAGCGAACAACTTCAGGAAGGCAGGCAACCATGACCGATCCGACCATGCAGCGCACGCGCGCGGCGTTCCCGTTCGCGGCGCTGGTCGCGCAGCAGCCGCTGCAGCAGGCGCTGCTGCTCGCGGCGATCGACCCGGCGCTCGGCGGCGTGCTCGTCAGCGGGCCGCGCGGCACCGCGAAGTCGACCGCCGCACGCGCGCTCGCGGAATTGCTGCCGGAAGGCGAATTCGTCACGCTGCCGCTGTCGGCCAGCGACGAGCAGGTGACCGGCACGCTCGATCTCGCGCACGCGCTCGCCGAGAACGGCGTGCGCTTTCGGCCCGGCCTGCTCGCGCGCGCGCATCGCGGCGTGCTGTACGTCGACGAGGTCAACCTGCTGGCCGACGGCCTCGTCGATACGCTGCTCGACGTCGCCGCGAGCGGCGTGAACGTGGTCGAGCGCGATGGCGTGTCGCACGCGCACGATGCGCGCTTCGTGCTGGTCGGCACGATGAATCCCGAGGAAGGCGAGCTGCGCCCGCAGCTGCTCGATCGCTTCGGGCTGATGGTCGAGCTCGAGAACTGTTTCGACGCCGCGCAGCGCGCGCAGATCGTGAAGGCGCGGCTCGCGTTCGACGGCGACCCCGACGCGTTCCGGGCGCACCACGCGGATGCGCAGCGCGCGCTCGGCGAGCGCATTCGCGCGGCGCGGCAACGGCTCGCCGCGCTGGATTTCGACGACGCGGTGCACGCGCGCGTGAGCGCGCTGTGCATCGACGCGGCCGTCGACGGGCTGCGCGCGGACCTCGTGATGCTGCGCGCCGCGCGCGCACTCGCGGCGCTCGAACAGGCCGCCGCGGTGACGGTGTCGCACGTCGAACGCGTGGCCGACGCGGTGCTGCGCCACCGGCGTCATGCGGATGCGCCGCGCGCGCCGGATGCATCGCCGTCGCGCGACGACGGCGCACGCGACGGCCGTGCGCCGCCGGACCCGCATTCGCGGCGCGACGAGCGCGCGGGCGCGCACGCGGCGGGCGGCGCTGCGCCGTCGCCCGATGGCGACTGGGGCTATCTGCCGCCCGAGCCGGCCGGATTGCACGACGTGAAGGGCGTGGTGCCGCTGCCGCTAAAAAAGCGCTGAGCCATCGAGACGCCGCCGCCGCGAACGTCGTTCGCGGTCCTCGATGGCAGCCGGGCGCCGCCGCGCGCGTGCCCGGCGCGGCACTTGCCGGCACGGCGCTCGCGTGGCCGGCGACGCTCGCCGCGAAGCGCGGCGAGCCGCTGCATGCCGCGCATCTGCGGTTCCGCAAACGGGCGGGCACACCGCTTGCGCTGCATTGCTTCGTGCTCGACTGCTCGGCGTCGATGCTGTCGCACGAGCGCCTCGCGCTCGCGAAAGGGCTGATCGTCGCGTACTTCGACGACGCGGCGCGCCGCCGCATGGAAACCGCGCTGATCTGCTTCGGCGGCAACGGCGTCGCGCGGCGCTTCGGGCCGGCCGTGCCGCGGTGGTGGAATGCGCGCTGGCTCGACCCAGTGCACGGCGGCGGCGGCACGCCGCTCGCGGACGGCATCGCGGCCGCGTCGCAACTGCTGGCCCGCGACGCGCGCCGCGCCCCCGGCAAGCAACGCTGGCTGTGGGTGCTGTCCGACGGGCGCACGCGCGAAACGCCGCCGCGACCGGCTGCCGCCGATCATGTCGTGTTCGTCGACTTCGATCGCGCGGCGGTCGCGATCGGGCAGGGCAGACGGCTCGCCGACGCGTGGGGCGCGCAGTGGCTGGCCGCGGCGACGCTGCATGGACAGGCGACCGGCTGAGCGCGCCTGCGGTGAGTGCTGCCGAGCGGTGCCGAGCGGCGGCGCTGCGCTATGATCGCCGTTTCAGCTCACCGGAACGCCAGCCATGCAAATCTTCGTCGACGCCGACGCGTGTCCCGCCGTCATCAAGGACATGCTGTTTCGCGTCGCGCGCCGCACCGGGATCTGCGTGACGCTGGTCGCGAACCAGTTCCTGCGCACGCCGCCGTCGCCGCATATCAAGGCGCTGCAGGTGCCGGCCGGTTTCGACGAGGCCGACGCGCGCATCGTCGAGCTCGCGCAGCCGGGCGATCTGGTCGTGACGGCCGACATTCCGCTCGCCGCCGCCTTGCTCGACAAGGGCGCGCATCCGCTCGACCCGCGCGGCAACTGGTTCAGCCGCGAGAACATCGACGAGCGCCTGTCGACGCGCGCGATGATGGAACAGCTGCGCAGCGCGGGCATCGATACGGGCGGCCCCGCGCCGTTCAGCGCGCGCGATGCGAACGCCTTCGCGTCGCAGCTCGACCGCTTCGTCGCGCGCCACGGCAAGCCGTGACGTCGCGCGTGCCGAAGCGGCGGCCGCAGCAGGCGACCGATTCGCCGCGACGCCGAGGTCGCGGCATGAACGACCGATAGGAGGACCTGGATGTCACTGACCCAACTGCTCGTTCCCACCTTCACCCAGATGCTGCGCGCGCAATCCGCGTGGCTCGACAAGGCGCTCGCGCAGCGGCGGGCCGCGGGCGACGCGGGCGATGCGCTGCTGACGCTGAAGCTCGCGCCCGACATGTATCCGCTCGCCGCGCAGGTGCGCTTCTCGTGCTTTCAGGCGATGGAGCCGGTGTACCGGCTGCGCGGCGAAGCGCTGCCCGACGCGCTGCTCGCGTTGCGCGAAGCCGGCTGGCAGGCGGACGCGCAACCGGGCACGCTGAGCGATGCGCAGGGCATCGTCGCCGGCACGATCGCGTTTCTCGGCGAGCTCGCGCCCGACGCGCTCGATGGCGGCGCGACACGGCCGATCTCGCTGCAACTGCCGAACGGCACCGCGTTCGACATGACGGGCGAGCAGTACGCGCGCGACTGGGCGCTGCCGCAGTTCTACTTTCATGCAGTTGCGGCGTACGCGATCCTGCGCCATCACGGCGTCGATCTCGGCAAGGCCGACTACGTGCCGCACATGCTCGCGTACGTGCGCCCGGACACGATCCCGCAGGGCTGAGCGCGCGGGCCGGGGGCCCGCGATGCGCGGCGATCGCCGCGATCGCCGCAACCGACGCAGCGCTCAGCGATACCAGCGCGGCGTATACACCCACTCGCGTCCGTCGCCGATCGCGAAGCGCCGGGTCGTCGACGAGCCGACGATCACCATCGTGCGCATGTCCACCTGATCGCTGCGCAGCGCGCCGAGCGTCGTCGTCACGAGCGTCGCGCCGGGCCGGCCGATGTCGCGCCCGAGCACGACGACCGTATCGGCGGCGCGATGCGCGCGCACCGCGTCGAGCGCGCGATCGAGCTGCCACGGCCGCGCACGCGAGATCGGGTTGTAGAACGCCATCACCAGATCGGCTTGCGCCGCGTGCCGCAGGCGCGTCTCGATCACCTCCCACGGCTTCAGGTTGTCCGAGAGCGAGATCGCGCAGAAGTCGTGGCCGAGCGGCGCGCCGGCCTGCGCGGCGGTCGCGAGCGACGCCGACACGCCGGGTTCGATGCGCAGCTCGACGGCCGCCCATTGCGGGTCGCGCGCTTCGTCGAGCGCTTCGAGCACGGCCGCGGCCATCGCGAACACGCCGGGGTCGCCCGACGACACGACCGCGACGCGCCGGCCCTCGGCCGCCAGTTCGAACGCATGGCGCGCGCGCTGCATTTCCTCGCGATTGTCGGTGCCGTGCACGCGCTGATCCGCCCGGAACGGCCCGGCCATCGTCACGTAGGTCGTGTAGCCGAGGATGTCGGTGGCGTCCGCGAGCGCCGCGCGCGCGGCCGGCGTGAGCCAGGCGGCGTCGCCCGGCCCGAGCCCGAGCACCGTCAGCCGGCCGCGCGCGCGACCGAGCGTGGCGGAATCGACCGGCTGCGCCGCCACGGCGCACGCGAGGCCGCCGGACGCGCCGCGCAGCGTGTGAGCGACGCGCAAGGTGCGGCCGAGCAGCGCGGCGGCATCGGAGCCGGCATCCACATCGGCGAAACGCAGCGGCACGCCGAGCGTGTGCGCTGCCGCGTCGAGCCGTGTATCGCCGAGCAACGTCGCGGGCGCGACGAGTGCCGCCAGCGCCTGCCGCGCGAGACCGTGCGTATCGAGCAAGGCGCCGATGCGCTGCGCGAGCAACGGATCGGCTTGCTCGCCGCACGACACCGCAGCGTCGGCCCGCACGCCCTGTGCATCGACGCCGACCACCACGCTGCGCGGATGAATCACCAGTTCGTCGCGTGCGCCGCGCCACGCATCCGCCGTCACGCGGATCGCATGCGCGGCGGCGGCGTCGCGCGGCAGCGCGACGTCGTCGAGCCACGGCGCCGCGCCGTCGATGCGCGTGGCGGCCCCGGCGAGCAGGTCGGACACGAAGCGCTTGCCTTGCTGCAGATCGGCGAGCGCGTAGCCGTCGGGCGGATTGAGCACGCACGCGCCGAAGCGCAACTCGCCGCTCGTCGTGATCGCCGGCGCGACGCCGAGCGCGTCCGCGATTTCGCGCGCGATCGCGTTGACGCCGGTCAGCCCGCCGAGCAACGGCACGACGGCCGAGCCGTCTTCCGCGACCGCGAGCACCGGCGGCTCGACGCCCTTGTCGGCGAGCGCGGGCGCGATGCAGCGGATCACGATGCCCGCCGCGCACAGCGCGACGATCGGCGCGCCGCGCGCATAGAGTTCGCGCAGCTGCGCGCCGAGCTCGTCGAACGGCACGTCCGCGTCGACGCGCGACGCGAGCCCGTGCACGCGCGCGCCCGGATAACGCGCCTGGATGCGCCGCGCGGTGTCGAGCGCGCCCGCGCCGAGGATCACGATCGCGGGCGGAGTCGTCATCCTTGCCATTTTTCCCCCGGCACGACGAGCAGCGAGAAATACGGCGACGCCATCGGATCGACGTCGTCGAGCGGCACGATCCGCTGCGTGGCCATCGTCGCGCGCTCGACGTACAGCGCACGCTTCGCGAGGCCGAGTTCGTCGAGCACGCGCCGCACCTTGTCGAAGTTGCGGCCGAGCTTCATCACGACGGCCGCGTCGGCCTGCGCGAGCCGCGTGCGCAGTTCGTGCTCGGGCAGCACGCCGGACAGCACCGACAGGCTCTGGTTGCGATACACGAGCGGCTGGCCGAGCACGGCCGTGCCGCCGAGCATCGCGCACACGCCGGGAATCACTTCGGTGTCGTAGCGCGGCGCGAGGCGATCGTGCAGGTACATGTACGACCCGTAGAAGAACGGATCGCCTTCGCAGATCACCGCGACGTCGCGCCCCGCGTCGAGATGCGACGCGACGATCGCGGCGGCCGTGTCGTAGAAGTCGGCGATCACGGTCTCGTAGCAGAGCGGCGGCGGCAACGCCTCGGTCGTCACCGGATAGACGAGCGGCAGCTGCGTCTGCGTGTCGAGCAGGTGGGCTTCGACGATCCCGTACGCGTTGCCTTTCTTGCCCTTCGCGACGAAATACGCGACCACCGGCGCGGCCTGCAGCACCCGCAACGCCTTGATGGTCATCAGTTCCGGGTCGCCGGGGCCGACGCCGACGCCGAACAGCCGTCCGCGCGCGGCCGTCATTCGGCCTCCGTGGCCAGCGCGTTGACCGCGGCCGCGGCCATCGCGCTGCCGCCGCGCCGGCCGAGCAGCGCGACGTACGGCACGCCGCGGCTGTCGGCGTCGAGCAGCGCCTTCGATTCGGCCGCGCCGATGAAGCCGACCGGAAAGCCGAGGATCAGCGCCGGGCGCGGCGCGCCGGCGTCGAGCATGTCGAGCAGATGAAACAGCGCGGTCGGCGCGTTGCCGATCACGACCACGCTGCCGGCCAGATGCGGGCGCCACAGTTCGAGCGCCGCGGCCGAGCGCGTGTTGCCGAGCTCGCGTGCGAGCGCGGGCACTTCCGGCTCGCCGAGCGTGCAGATCACGCGATTGCCGGCCGGCAGCCGCGCGCGCGTGATGCCTTCGGCGACCATTTTCGCGTCGCACAGGATCGGCGCGCCGGCCGCGAGCGCGCTGCGGCCCGCGTGGCCCGCGCCCGCGGAAAAACGCAGGTCGTACACGATGTCGATCATCCCGCACGCGTGGATCACGCGTACCGCGAGTTTCTCGAGATCGGGCGGAATCCGCGTCAGATCGGCCTCGGCGCGGATCGTCGCGAACGACTGGCGGTAGATCTCCTGCCCGTCGCGAATGTAGTCAAGCATCGGTGGTGTCCTGGCTGTGCCGCGCGCCCGTCAGTCGGGCTGCGGCCTGGTCAATCGTCAGATGGCGCGCGAGCGGGGCGCCGGGGCCCACGGTCGTATCGCGCCGGTAAAGGTCGTAGCGTGCGGGCGCCACCGCGATCAGCGTGTAGGCCGCGGGATGCGGCAGCGCGCAATGGCGCTCGCAGCCGCTCAGATGCACGTCGAGCGGCCGGCCGACGCGCGCGGCGAGCGCGAGCGCATCGCCTTTGGTATCCGCGCGCGCCTTCGCGCAGCCCGCGCTGCCGGTGCACGCGACCAGCGTCGCGAGCGGGTCGAGCGGCGTGCAGACGAGGCCCAGCGACGCGAGCGCGGCCAGCACGGCCGGCGCGCGCGCGACGCGCACGCCGTGCACGAAGACGCCTTGCCACGGCGTCATCGACAGCGTGCCGTCGCCGTCGGCGTCGGCCAGTGCGGCGAGCCGCTCCAGCAGCGCGGCATCGAGCCGGCCGAGCACGAACTGCGCGCCGACGCTGCAGCGATCGGCGTCGCGCGTCGGCCGTGCGCCGAAGCGCAGCGCGGCGTCGGCCGGCGGACGCCGCCAGCCGGCGAGCGCCGGATCGGCCGCGAGCGGGAACGGCGCGTAGTGCTGCGCGCGCGCGACGAGCGCGCGTTCACCGCCGTCGGCGAGCAGCGCCCGCATGCGCGTGACGCCGGCCGGTGCCAGATCGAGGAACGCGAGCAGCAACGCGCGCACCAGTTCGACGGCCTGGTGCGGCGCGACGTCGAACGATGCGGGCCGGTCGCCGGGCGCGACCGGCGGACAGCCGGCGAGGCCCGCGGCGATGCGCGGCGCGCCGTCGTCGCGCCGCCATGCGGCGAGCCAGATGTCGTGCGGATGATCGAGCGCCGCGACCGCTTCGCCGCCGTCCAGCTGGATCGAGAATTTCGGCGACAGCTCACCGCGGCGCGGCTCGTGCGTCAGCATGTCGAGCAGCGGGCGCGCGAGCGCGCGGCTGTCGACGAGCGCGGCGCGATCGAGCCCGGCGAGCGGGCTCAGCAGCAGGTTGCGCACGTCGTCGCTCGCGGCGAGCGCGGCGCGGGCGTCGTCGGCGTCGCTTGCACCGACCGCATCCGCGCCGGAGCGCGCACCGGAGTACGCGGCCGAGTTGGGGCCGAGGCCCGCGTCGAGCAGGGCGCCGGCGAGCGGCGCGGCCGCGCCGTCGCGAATGCCGCGCAGTTGCAGGTTCGCGCGGTTGGTCGCGTCGATCAGGCCGGAGCCGTACCGGCGCGCGGCGTCGGCGATCGCGCGCGCCTGCGCGGCGGCGAGCCGGCCGCCGGGCAGCTTGATCCGGCACAGGCCGCCGTCTGCGGCCGCGACGACGCGCATGAGCCCCGGGCACGCCGACGGGCGCACGACGGGCAACGCAGGATTCGAATCGGGGGCGGAACTCAACGGGATAGCGGGCAGTGTGGCGCCGCGGCCAACGCATCGGTACACCCCGCCCGACGCCGACTGGCACGCACGCACTTTCTGGCCGGCAGGTCTCCTGGCTGACAGGTCGGCGCCGGCTCCCGGCCTTCCCGGTGAAACCAGTGGCATGTGGCGGAGCGCGGCTCGCTGTCTACAGTTGCGGGGGCAGCCACAGCGGCGCGGCGCGCCCTGTGTTCCCTCTTCGGCCCCGAAGGGCACCGGCGAACGAACGGCCGTAGGATACCCGATTTCACCGCCGCTTCGCGACCGCCGAACGGCGGTGTGGGCCGACGCGAAAACGCTGCGCGGCGGCGCGGCCGGCGGATGGAAACGCGCGGTGGAACACGCTACCATGCCGTCTTTCGCAATGCGGATCGCCGCACCGGCGCGCGCGTGTGCGCCGCGCGCGGCGACTCGATGGAACCGGACGATGGGGAAGGGTGGATGACGGCGTGGCTGACGGTAGTGGGCATCGGCGACGACGGCTACGCGGGGCTCGGGCGCAGCGCGCGGCGCGCGCTGCTCGACGCGACGCGGATCGTCGGCGCGCGGCGGCACCTCGACATGCTGCCGGCGCGGCTGACGGCCGCGCGCGAAGCGTGGCCGTCGCCGTTCGATCTGTCGGGCCTGCTCGCGACGCGCGGCGCGCCCGTCTGCGTGCTCGCGAGCGGCGACCCGATGCTGTTCGGGGTCGGCGCGACGCTCGCGCGTGAGCTGGGCGCCGACGAATGGCGCGTGCTGCCCGCGCCGTCGTCGCTGTCGCTTGCGGCCGCGCGCCTCGGCTGGGCGTTGCAGGACGTCGGCGCCGTGTCGCTCGTCGGCCGGCCGCTCGCGACACTCGCGCGCCACCTGCTGCCGGGCCGGCGCCTGTTCGTGTTGAGCGCGGACGGCCGCACACCGGCCACGGTCGCCGCCGAACTGACGGCACGCGGCTTCGGGCCGACCCGCATCAGCGTGTTCGAGCACCTCGGCGGCCCGCTGGAGCGGCGCATCGACGGCCTCGCGCACGACTGGCGGATCGACGAAACCGCGGCGCTCAATCTCGTCGCGCTCGACTGCGTGGCCGGCGCCGATGCGCCGCGCCGCGCGCTCACACCGGGCCTGCCCGACGACGCATACCGGCACGACGGCCAGCTCACCAAGCGCGACATGCGCGCGCTGACGCTCGGGCGTCTCGCGCCCGCGCCGGGCGAGCTGCTGTGGGACGTGGGCGCGGGCAGCGGCTCGATCGGCATCGAATGGATGCGGGCGCATCCGTCGTGTCACGCCATCGCGATCGAGTCGCACGCGGAACGGCAGCGTTACATCGAACACAACCGCGACGCGCTCGGCGTGCCGGGCCTGCAACTCGTCGCCGGGCGCGCGCCCGCTGCGCTCATGGGGCTGGCGCCGCCCGACGCGATCTTCATCGGCGGCGGCGCGACCGGGGCCGGCGTGCTCGACGCGTGCTGGGCCGCGCTGAAGCCGGGCGGGCGGCTCGTCGCGAACGCGGTGACGCTGCAGGGCGAGCTCGCGCTCGCCGCGTGGCGCGACGCACACGGCGGCACGCTCACGCGCGTGTCGCTCGCGCATGCCGAGCCGCTCGGCCGCTTCGACACGTGGCGGCAGCCGCTGCCGGTCACGCTGTACGACGTGCGCAAGCCCGACGCGGGCGCTGCATGATGCGCGACGAAACGCCCGAACAGCCGGCGCCGCTGCGGTTCGGCTACACGACCGGCAGCTGCGCCACCGCGACGTCGCTCGCGGCCGCGCGCCTGCTGCTCGGCGGCCGTGCCGACGATGCGGTCGAGATCGTGTTGCCGAAGGGCCAGCGCGTGATGATGCGGCTCGAATTCTGCCGGACCACGGCGGCCGGCGCCGAAGCCGGCACGATCAAGGACGCCGGCGACGATCCCGACGTCACGCACGGCGCGCTGGTGTTTGCGCGCGTCGCGCTGTCGGCCGCGCCGGGCGTGCGCTTCCATGCGGGGCCGGGCGTCGGCACGGTGACGCGCGCGGGGCTCACGCTGCCGATCGGCGAGCCGGCGATCAACCCGGTGCCGCGCCAGATGATGACGACGCACCTCGACGCGCTCGCGGCCGAGCACGGCTATACGGGCGGATTCGACGTGACGATCGGCGTCGAGGGCGGCGAGGCGCTCGCACTGAAGACGATGAACCCGCGGCTCGGCATCGTCGGCGGCCTGTCGATCCTCGGCACGACCGGCATCGTGCGGCCGTTCTCCTGTGCGGCGTACATCGCATCGATCCATCAGGGCATCGACGTCGCGCGCGCGAACGGCATCGCGCACATCGCCGCGTGCACCGGCAACGCGAGCGAGGACGCGATGCGCGCGCACTACGGGCTACCCGACATCGCGCTGATCGAGATGGGCGATTTCGCGGGCGCGGTGCTCAAGCATCTGCGCCGGGCGCCGCTCGCGCGCGTGTCGATGTGCGGCGGTTTCGGCAAGCTCAGCAAGCTCGCGGCCGGCCATCTCGACCTGCACAGCCGCCATTCGAGCATCGACCTGCCGCTGCTCGCGCAGTGGGCGGCCGACGCCGGCGCGAGCGACGCGCTGCAGGCCGCGATGCGCGCGGCCAACACGAGCCAGGAAGCGCTGAAGCTCGCGCTCGCCGACGGCGTGCCGCTCGGCGACATCGTCTGTGCACATGCGCTGCGCGTCGCGCGCGACATCGTGCCGGCCTCGGTCGCGGTCGAGATGTTCGCGATCGATCGGCAAGGGCGCTTCGTCGGGAGTGCGCGATGAGTGCGCGCATCCTGCTGCTCGGCGGCACCGGCGACGCGTTGAAGATCGCGCGCGCCCTCGGCCCGCGACACGTGTACAGCCTCGCGGGCCTCGGCAAGGTGCCCGACGATCTGCGCTGCGCGGTGCGGGTCGGCGGCTTCGGCGGCGCGGCCGGGCTCGCCGCGTATCTGCGCGATGCCGGCATCGGCCGCGTGATCGACGCGACGCATCCGTATGCCGCGCAAATCAGCGCGAACGCGGCCGCCGCCGCGCGCGACGCGCACGTGCCGCTGTGGGCGCTGCGCCGCGCGCCGTGGACGCCCCAGCCGGGCGACGACTGGCGCATGGTCGGCGACTGGGCCGGCATCGAGGCGGCGCTCGCGCCGTTTCGGCGGCCGCTGTTCACGCTCGGCCGCGAGCCGCTCGCGCACCTCGACGCGATCCCGCCGCACCAGTTCTGGGTGGTGCGCTGTCTCGATCCGCATCCGGGCAACGCGCGCGCGCAGATCGTCGCCGCGCGCGGGCCGTACACGCTCGAAGGCGAACGCGCGCTGTTCGCGCTCGCCGGGATCGACGTCGTCGTCAGCAAGAACAGCGGCGGCGCCGCGACCGAGGCGAAGCTCGACGTCGCCCGCGAGCGGCGGCTGCCCGTCGTGATGCTCGAACGTCCGCCGCTGCCCGCCGCCGATCGCATCTTCGACTCGGTCGCCGCGCTGCTCGACGCACTCGATCCGGCCGCGCGCGCGAGACGCGCGCGCGGCCACTCAATGAATTGACGGAGAATTTTCGATGACGGTGTATTTCATCGGCGCGGGCCCCGGCGACCCGGAGCTGATCACGGTGAAGGGCCAGCGCCTCGTGCGCACGTGCCCGGTGATCCTGTACGCAGGCTCGCTCGTGCCGCCCGCCGTGCTCGACGGCCATCGCGCGGAGCAGGTCGTCAATACCGCCGACCTCGATCTCGACGCGATCGTCGCATTGCTCGCCGACGCGCATGCGAAAGGGCAGGACGTCGCGCGCGTGCATTCGGGCGATCCGTCGTTGTACGGCGCGATCGGCGAGCAGATCCGCCGGCTCGACGCGCTCGGGATCCCGTATCAAATCGTGCCGGGCGTGACGGCGACGGCCGCATGCGCTGCGACGCTCGGCGTCGAGCTGACGCTGCCCGGCGTCGCGCAGACGGTGATCCTCACGCGCTTCGCGGGCAAGACGACGATGCCGGAAGGCGAAGCGCTCGGCGCGCTCGCCGCGCATCGCGCGACGCTCGCGATCCATCTGGGCGTGCGTCACCTCGCACGCATCGTCGACGAAGTGCTGCCGCACTACGGGCCCGATTGCCCGGTCGCGGTGATCTATCGCGCGAGCTGGCCCGACGAGGAGCGCGTGACCGGCACGCTGGCCGACATCGTCGCGAAGGTCGACCGCACGGCCATCGAGCGCACCGCGCTGATCCTGATCGGCCGCGTGCTCGACGCGCACGGATTCGCCGACTCGACGCTCTATGCGAGCGCGCGGTGAGCCGCCGCGCGGCAACGCGCGGGGCGGGCGTCGCGACCGGCCGGCCACGGGACAACCTGACATGAGCATCCGAATCCGGCCGCGCGTCGTACGTTTTGCGACCGAGCTTGCAGCCGCGCTCGTCACCGTAATCGCCGCCGCGCCCGTGCTTGCCGCTGCGCCGTCGGACGAAGCCCGTGCGGTGCCGTTCGTCGAAGTCGCGAAAACCGCGGCGCCCGATCGTGACTGGCAGCGCAACCTATGCGCGCTCGTTTCGGCGAAGTGCGACGCCGATGCCGATGCGAAGCCGTCGCTGTATCGCATCAAAGGCGACGGGCCGGCCGACTACTACGCGATCCTGCCGGGCCCGCAATTGCTGAAGCTCGGCTACGCGGCAGGCTGGAAGGTGCTGCAGCGCTGGGATTTCTCCGATTACGCGCCGGCCGAGCGCGAACTCGGCGACGGCACCGCGCCGCCGCTCGATATCTATCCGGCGCTGTATCCGCTCGGCGGCGATCGCGTCGTGGTCGCGGTGCTCGCCGGTTGGTCCGAGATGTATTCGGGCGGCGGCGGTAGCTGGCAAGACGCGGACTTCGTCGAGTTGCTGCCGAACGGCGCGCATGCGAGCCGGCCACGGATCGCGACGCTGCCGTTCAGCTGCAGTAAGACGATTCGTGCGTGTTTCTCGGAGCGCGAGTACAAGCATGCGCCGCATTGCAGCGAGGACTTCGACGGGACGCTGCGGCTGCGCTTCGTGCCCGGTGCGCGGCGCGGCGAGCTCGACTGGATCGCGACCTGGAAGGAGACGCATTGGCCAGGGCTCAAGCCGCGGAGTGCGACCGAGCGCACGTCGGTGTCGGTCACGTTGCCGGCCGGGCAGGACCCGGTGGTCGCCGGCCGCGAATTGCGCGATCGGGTGTCGTTTTGCGAACCGCTCAATTGAGCTTCGCACGCCGCGCTGCATCACAGTGGCGCCGCCGCGGTGCAGGAACGGCGCGGCAAGCGAGCGCCTGACGCGCATCACGCACGCGCGACGCGCCGCGCGACCTGCGGCGCAAAACCGGCCGCGAGCGCGAACAGCACGACGCAAAGGCACGCCATCGCGACCCACGCGGGCGACAGATCGGCCAGATGCTCGCGCACGACGCCGGCCGCGAACGGAAACAGCGCGGCAATCAGATAGCCGATCCCCTGCACGAAGCCGGTCAGCGCTGCCGCGTCGGCCGGCGTCGGCGCATGGTCGACGGTCACGATCAACGACAGCGGAAACAGCGCGCCGATGCCCGCGCCGAGCAGCAGCGCGGCCGGCAGCGCCAGCGTGAGCGGCGCGGCGAGCATCACGAGCAGCCCCGCGAGCAGCGCCGCGATCGCCGCGTACAGCGCCGGACGCCGATCGGGCAGCCGATCGATCGTCGCCGACACCGCGAGCCCCGCGACGACTTCCGCAAGCGTCACGCCGCCGAGCAGACTGCCGGCCGCCGTCGGCGACCAGCCGAGCCGCATGTAGTACGGCGGCAGCCACGCGAGCACGAGCGTATACGCGCCCGTCGCGATCCCGAAGAACAGCGCGAGCCGCCACGCGCGCGGCGAGCGCGACGGCTGCAGCTGCGCGGCGTGCGGCAAACCCGTGGCGGCGCCGCGAACGTCGCCGCCACGGCTGGCGAGCGGCCAAACGAGCGCGGCAACCGCGGCCGGCAGCGCCCAGCCCGCGAGCGCCATCGGCCAATCCCAGCGCGCGGCGGCGAGCGGCGCCACCACGCTCGCCAGCACCGCGCCTCCCATGATCGACGTCGAATAGATGCCCATCGCGCCGCCGATCCGGGTCGGGAAATGCGTCTTCACGAACGCGGGCAGCAAGGCCTGCACCATCGCGATGCCGAGCCCCGCGCAGCCCGCGCTCGCCAGCAGCAGCCACGCGTGCTGCGCGCCGATGCGCGACGCGCATGCGAGCGCGATCAGCACGACGCCGAGCCACACGCCGGCCGCGCAGCCCACGGCACGCTGCAACGGCCGCGCGCCGAGCGCGCCCGCGCCCATCAGCAGGATCGGGATCGTGGTCAACAGGCTCGCCGCGCCGTCGGCGATGCCGGTCGCCCGCTGGATCATGTCGAGCAGCGGGCCGATCGCGGCCAGCGCCGGGCGCAGGTTCAGCCCGACCAGGACGATGGCGGCCAGCCGCCATCCGGGGGAAGTGAAACGATTCATCGAACGGCCCTCGAGCGTGGTGCACTGCGCAGGCGTCGGCGCGCGGTGCGTTTTCAGGTAAAGTGTCTCGACATCAAGATAAATGGCAATTTATCTCGACGTCAAGATAACTGCCGACCCGAGGAGGGTTAATGGATCGAGCCGCGCATGCGCTCGCGCAATGGCGCGCCGAGCGTCCGGATCTGGATGCAACGTCGATGCTGGTGATGGGGCGGCTGCAGGAAGCCGCGCTCGTGATCGCGCGCGACGGGCTGAATCCGCTGTTTGCACGCTACGGCCTTCAGCCGGGCGAATTCGACGTGCTGGCGACGCTGCGCCGCAGCGGCGCGCCGTTCGCGCTGACGCCGACGGCGCTGTACGACGCGCTGATGATGTCGTCGGGCGGCATGACCGCGCGCATCGATCGCCTGCAGAAGGCCGGCTGGGTCGAACGCCGGCCGAATCCGGCCGACGGCCGCGGCACGCTCGTCGCGCTGACCGACGCCGGCCGGGCGCTGATCGACGAAGCGGTGGGCGCGCACGTCGACAATCAGCGCGCGATGCTCGCCGCGTTGTCGGACGCGGAGCAGGCGCAACTGGCGGCGTTGCTGGAAAAGCTGCTGGCGGGACTCGGGGAGGGAAGTTCGGGGTCCGACGGGCAATAGCGGTCGGAAAGCGGGGGCCGAATACGACGCGGCGGCAGGTGTTCGGGTGTGCAGGTATGCAGGGGTGTACGACCGACCGCGACCCATGCACGAACCGCCACGTGAACACCCACCGCACACCGCGGCGGGCGCAATAGCCGGCAGCCGGCGGTTCCCGCCGGCGCCGGCCCGTGCCGCGCGTCAGTCGCGTGCCGGGATATTGAGCCCGCGCGCGACGGCCGGCCGCGCGACGAATGCGTCGAGCGCGCGCGCGACGTGGCGGAATTCGCCGAAGCCGACCAGGTCGCCCGCCTCGTAGAAACCGACCAGGTTCCGCACCCACGGGAAGATCGCGATGTCGGCGATCGTGTACGTATCGCCCATCATCCACGTGCGGTTCGCGAGATGCGCGTCGAGTACGCCGAGCAGGCGCTTGGACTCGGCGACGTAACGGTCGCGCGGACGCTTGTCGTCGTAGTCGCGGCCGGCGAATTTGTGGAAGAAGCCGACCTGGCCGAACATCGGCCCGATGCCGCCCATCTGGAACATCACCCACTGGATCGTCTCGTAGCGGCCCGCTGCGTCCTTCGGGATCAGCTGGCCGGTCTTGTCGGCGAGATAGAGCAGGATCGCGCCGGACTCGAACAGCGCCAGCGGCCGGCCGTCGGGGCCGTTCGGATCGATGATCGCCGGAATCTTGTTGTTCGGGTTCAGCGACAGGAACTCGGGCGACAACTGGTCGTTCGTGTCGAAGCGCACGAGATGCGGCTCGTACGGCAGGTCGGTTTCCTCGAGCATGATCGACACCTTGACGCCGTTCGGCGTGGGCAGCGAGTACAGCTGGAGGCGGTCCGGGTGCCGGGCCGGCCATTTTTTCGTGATCGGGAAGGCGGACAGATCGGGCATGGCGTTTCGCTCGTCAACGTTGAGAATCGCGCTCCGGCCGGCCGCCGCGCATCCTTGCCGCGGCGACATGGACGCGACGAACGCATCGAGAGGCGGGCGGGGCGCGCCGAAAGGAGGCCCACTGTAGCCGATCGCCGCGATCCGTGCAGACCGTGCCCGCGGCGCGCGCGTTCGTGCGCCCGGGCCCCGAGTCAGAAGTTGTGCCGCAGGCCGACCATCGCGGCCGTCGTGCCAACGCCGGGCGCGACCGCCGTTGTCGTCGACGCCGGTCGGCATTCCGACCGGCGCAATTGGTTACAAATCGACACCGTGCCCGATGCGCGGACGTTGCAGACTACGCGGCGTACCGGCTCGGCGACGCGCTCACGCGCGGCGCCGCATGCCGCCGACGGACCTCGACTCACGGACCCCGATGAAGTTTCCCACGCTCCTGATGCTCGGCTGCGGCGCCACGCTGCTGGCCGCCTGCCACCTGCTCCGCGATGGCCCGAGCGCCGCCGACGTCGACGCCGCGGTGCGCCGCGCGCTCGAAGCGGAAAACCACGGCGGCCTCAATGCGCTGTTCGGCCAGCCGCTGCCGGTGTCGGCCGACGTGATCTCGGCGAAGCCCGACGGCGACTGCAGAAAGGCCGGCGAACGCACGTATGCCTGCGACGTCGTGGTCACGTGGCGCAATACCGATTACGCGCCGTCGCGCGCGAACCTGACGTTCGTGCAGGCCGCCGACGGTTCGTGGCAAACCTCGGGCGTCGATGCGGCGATCGCGACGGGCGCCGCCAAGTCGCTGATCGACCGGATCGGCAAGGCGTGGCCAGGGAGTTCCGCGAGCGCGGCGACCGCGCGGCAATGACGGGACGAAGGGCGCTACGGGCACGCGTCCCTTCGTCGCACCATCATCCGTATTCGGGTCTGGATATAGGGAAAACCCTTAATTCGAGATATAATCGGCGGCCAGAAGAAAGGTCGAACCATGCCCGAACGTTTCCATTCCCTCGAAAAATTCGTGTTCTCGCTCGTCGTGCTGTCCGCAGTCGTCTGCTCGGCATTCCTCGCGTACGAGCGTCATCCTGAAATCAAGATCGCACTGCACGAAGGCGAAGCGCTGATGCGCGAAAGCGCGAAGTATTCGGTCGTCTGCTCGCCGTCGAAGTACGATCCTTGCGCCGAGATGTCGGCTTACTGATCGAAGTTATGGGGTAGATCGCGGAAAATCGAGCGGTCGCCCGCCATCGCGGCCCGGGCCGTCGCTCAGATTTCCCCCGGCGATTCGGCAGCACGCCGCCCGAACCACCGGGCGCGGCGACACCCTGAACAACGTGAACAACGGCCCCGCATCGAGCCATCGAGCGGGGCCGTCGTCATTGCGACGCGCACGAATCGTCGTCGACGGCCGCCGCCGATGCACCGGTGGCGGCTTCGGCCCGTGCCTGCCGCACCGTATCCGACGCCACTGCCTGCAGCCGTTGCGCGAGCTGCGGTGTAATGCCGAGCTGCGCAGCCGCTTGCTCGCGCGCGCCGAGCGTGCGCACATCGACGCCAGCGATCTGCTGGAACAGCACGAGCGCGCTCAGATAGGCGCCGGTCACGCCCGGATGCAGATAGTCGGGCCGCGAGATCGGCGGGTCGTTGTCCGCGCGGATTCCGTACCACAGCAGCGGCGCGCCGGAGCGCGCATACGGGTCGGGATCGGCGACGCCGGTCGCCCAGGCACGCAGCCATGCGCGTCCGACCGGCGCGACCGCGACGATTGCCGGGTCGCTCCGGCGCGCACGCGCGAATGCGTCGCGATACGCGGCGACGAGCTCGGTCAGCCGGGCGAGGTAGCGGCCATGAAAACCGGCGCTGCCCGGCTCGCCGGCCAGCGCTCGCGCGAGCTCGGCGCGCGGCCAGGTTTCATATAGATAGACGCGCGCGCGCGGCGCGACCGCCCGGATGCCGCGCGCGAGTTGCGCGACGCTTGCGCAGAACCGGGCCGGATCGCTCGCGGCCGCGTGCGTGAGCGCAAACGGCAACGGCTTCGCGCTCAGTTCCTGCAGCACGACCGCGTCCCAGGTCGGGCAGTCGATCACGTCCGATGCGACACGGCCGTGCTTCGCGAGACTCGTCGCGGACATCGCCTCCAGGTGAACGTCGTAGTCGAGCCCGGCTTCGGCGGCAAAGCGCGCGAAGATGCCCGGAATGCCACCCCACGGACCGCGCTCGCGTTCCGCTCGCGCGCCGGTCTGCCCGAAGTTCTCGTCGACGACGCGCGCGGTGCCGTCGACTTCCCGGCCGCCCGCGTCCATTGCACCGTACGAACGCACCGGTTCGTAGCGGCCGTGCGTGAGGCTGTCGCCGACGAACAGAATATGCAGCGGCGCTCGCTCGCGCGGCACGGCTGGCGTGCCGGGCGCGTCGCCGCCCGACGCAGCGGCGGCAGGACCGGCGATCAGCCACAGCGCGACGCACGTCAGCGCGCGATGCGCGACGCGGCGACAGGAGCATGGCACGGCGGATCGTTCGGTCATTGCGGCGTTCCGGAAAGACGCGTCGCCGCAGTATTTCATGAAGCGACGCGACCGCACAGGCCGCGCCGCGCGTGCGGTAGACTGCCCGCTGGCTACCGCGCGTGTGCACCGCCCATCACGCATCCATCACCCACCGCCTCGGCCCACATGGACCGCATCGATGCGATGAAAGCGTTCATCGTCACGCCGGCGCGGGCCATCGCGTTCGACTTTCGCCGGCCGCGGATGCGGATAGCCGCGCGACCGTTTTTCGAGGCGCACACGAGCACCGCGCTGCCGCACCGGACCACGCGGACGATCCGGCTGAGCGCGACCCCGCCGCAGCACTCCGATCCAGGACATCGCAGGAGACAAGGACATGATTCGACCGACCGACAACCGGACGCTGTTGCGCACGCTCGGCGTGCGTATCCCGATCATCCAGGCGCCGATGGCCGGCGTCGGCACGCCGGCGCTGGCGGCCGCCGTGTCGAATGCGGGCGGGCTCGGCTCGCTCGGCGTCGGCGCGACGAACGCCGAAGGCGCGCGCAAGATGATCCGCGACACGCGCGCGCTCACCGAGCGGCCGTTCAACGTCAACCTGTTCTGCCACCAGCCGGCCCGCGCCGATGCCGCCGTCGAACGCGCGTGGCTCGACTGGCTCGCGCCGGCGTTCCGCGAGCAGCGCGCGGCGCCGCCCGCATCGCTCGCCGAAATCTACACGAGCTTCGTCGCCGACGATGCGATGCTCGAGATGCTGCTCGACGAAAAGCCGGCCGTCGTCAGCTTTCATTTCGGCTTGCCGTCCGATGAAGCCATCGCCGTGCTCAAGCGCGCGGGCATCACGCTGTTCGCCACCGCGACCCATCCCGACGAAGCCGCGCAGATCGCCGCGGCCGGCATCGACGCGATCGTCGCGCAGGGCATCGAGGCCGGCGGGCACCGCGGCGTATTCGACTCGACCGAACGCGATGACGGGCTCGGCACGTTCGCGCTCACGCGCCTGCTCGTGCGCGAATGCGCGGTGCCGGTGATCGCGGCGGGCGGCATCATGGACGGCGAAGGCATCGCCGCGGTGCTCGCGCTCGGCGCGCAGGCCGCCCAGCTCGGCACCGCGTTCGTCGCGTGTCCGGAGACGTCGATCGACGACGGCTATCGCCGCGCGATCGTCGGCGACGCGGCGCGCCGCACGACCTTCACGACGGCGATTTCGGGGCGCGTCGCGCGCGGCATCGCGAACCGGCTGACCGCCCTCGGCGACGATCCACACGCACCGCCGACGCCTGCCTATCCGATCGCGTACGACGCGGGCAAGGCGCTGCATGCGGCCGCGAAGGCCAACGGCGAATTCGGCTACGGCGCGCAGTGGGCCGGGCAGGCCGCGGCGCTGATCCGGCCGTTGCCGGCGGCGGAACTCGTCGCGGTGCTCGAGCGCGAGACGCGTGACGCCGTCGCACGGTTGCAGCACGCGCTGGACTGATCACACCGGCCGCTCGGCGCGGCGCGTGCCATGGGGCACCCGCACCGGGCGCCGAATTGCAACGTCATGTATCGGCGCGCCGCGCGGATACAGTGAGATACAACGCGTCGGCCGCCGCACGCTATAACGCACACGTGATCGAACGAGGAGTGCGACATGAGTGCCACGTGGTTCAACGGATCGTGCCATTGCGGCGCGGTGAAATTCGCGGTGCGGACCGCGCTCGAGCCGGCCGCTCGCTGCAACTGCAGCCTGTGCCGCCGCCGCGGCGCGCTGATGAGCCCGATGTTCGCCGCGGCCGACCTGAAGATCGTCGAAGGCGAGGACGTGCTGACGCTCTACCGCTTCAACACGCACACGGCGCGCCATTATTTCTGCAGCCGTTGCGGCGTCTATCCGTTCCATCAAACGCGCCGGGATCCGGCATGCTGGCGCGTCAATCTCGGTTGCCTCGACGGCGTCGATCCGTATGCGCTGCCCGCGACCGTCGCCAACGGCGCGAGCCTTTCCGTCGTGGAGGACGCATGAAGCGCTGGCTGATGATCCTGTTGTTCGCCGCAGGCGGCGTCGCGACCGAAGTTGCGCATCCGGTGCAATGCTCGCTGCTGCCGGTCAGCCGGCAGCGTAGCGGCAATCGGCGCGTTCGCGGCGACGGCCGCAGCGTGTGAGCGTGTCGACCGGTTCCGCGCCGATGCCTTGCGATGCGCCGGTGACGACTTTGGAGTTGCTCACGATGTGCGTCGACAGGTAATGGGTTTTCGGCTTGAGCGCCGCCCGGATCGATGGATCCGATGAATCGATGGACGCCACTCTAGGCGCGTCGAGCCGGCGTTCGAACACCCACCGTGGACGAACAGTCTTGCGTCGAAGGGCGGAGAAGGGCGGCGGCGCGGTCATGGCAACACTTCGGCGCATGCACCGATTCCATCGACGAGCCGCGCGACGGCCAGCATCGAACCGGCCGCCGGAGAAGGAAAGCGCACGCAACATCGCGCCACCACGAACCTCAACCGCGCTCGCCCGTGCGCTCGCGGTCGTAGAACGTCGCGAACAGCTCGGATTGCGATCCGACGCCGAGCTTCGCGTAGATATGCTTCTTGTGCGCCCGCACGGTCTCGAACGAAATCGACAGCTTCTCCGCGATTGCACGCGACGAAAATCCACTCAACGACAGCATCGCGACTTCGATCTCGCGCGTGGTCAGCGCGCCGCGCCCGTTTTTTCCGGTGAGCATCCCGAAGCGCGCATGCGGATCGGGCGCCGCGTGCGGTGCCGCCCGAGGCGCGGCGGTCGCGACGAACGTTTCGAAGCGCACGCGCTGCTGCATCAGCGACAGCACCCACGGCGTGTACAGCGTCAGCAGCGCGGTCTCGCGCTCGTCGTACCTGCTCGTCTTGCCGAGCGAGAATCCCAGCGTGTGGTCGCGATCGATCACGACGTTGAAATGCACTTCGTCGCCGACGATGTTCTTCTTGAAGTAGCGCTGGTAGTACTCGGTCGTACGGAAGTTGTCAGGCGCGACGTCGGCGAGCGTGTAGAAGCCCGACGCATGCGTTTCGAAGGCGGCCAGATAGAACGGATCGAGCTGATAGAGCGCGGCGAGATAGTCCTGGAACATCAGGTCGATCTTGCCGTCGGGCAGCGCCTGTTCGGCGAGCACCAGCGGCGCCGCATCGCGCGCGAACAGCAGCGCGACCCAGTTGTCGAAAGCGACGTGCCGCTCGAGGACACGCGTGAGGCGCGCCCAGAAATGCGGGCCATCGAGCGCCTCGATGGCCGAGCCGATCTCCCGATGAAAGGCGAGATCTCGCCATTCGAAGTCCATCGTGTGCTCCGGTGGGGGTAACCCTGGCGGGGAATTTGAGGTCAAAAATAATACCCCGATAATCGCTTCCGGTTCGTTGTGCCGCGGCGCATGCGGCCCGTGCGGCGCACCAGACGCACCAGACGCGCCAGACGCGCCAACGAAAGCCAATTGGAAGGAGAAGGTTTGATGCAGGTAGAACTCGCGCAATTGACGCTCGTCGACGCCGACGTCGCGCACAACACGCGCAAGGTGCTCGACACGATCGAGCGCGCCGATACGGCGGCGGGCACCCGGCTGATCGCGTTCCCCGAAACGACGCTGTCGGGTTTTCCGACGCGCGAGAACGTCGCCGACGTCGCTCAGACGCTCGACGGCCCCGCGTTGTCGGCGGTGCGCGACGCGGCGCGGCGCAAGGGCGTTGCGGTCGCGGTCGGCCTTGCCGAGCGTGACGGCGAGCGCTTCTACAACACGACGGTGCTCGTCGACGAGCAGGGCGACATCGTGCTGCACTATCGCAAGACGCACCTGTGGGCGTCCGACGTCGGCGTGTTCACACCGGGCGAGCGCTTCGCGACCTGCGTGTGGAACGGGCTGACCGTGGGGCTGCTGATCTGCTACGACATCGAGTTTCCGGAAACGGCACGCGCGATCGGCACGCTCGACGCCGATCTGCTGATCGTGACGAACGGCAACATGGACCCGTTCGGCCCCGTGCATCGCCGCGCGATCGTCGCGCGCGCGATGGAGAACCAGATGTTCGCGCTGATGGTGAACCGCTGCGGCAGCGGCGACGACGACCTCACGTTCGCCGGCCTTTCCGCGCTCGTCGATCCGTTCGGCGACACCGTGCTGGAGCTCGGCCGCGACGAAGCGATCGTGCAGGCGCGCATCGATCCGACGCGCCTCGAAGCGAGCCGCGAGCACTACAACTATCTGCACGACGCGCGCGTGGCGCTCGGCCTGACACGCATCGAACAGGTCGACGGACAACGCACGCGCACCATCGAGCCGCCGCGCCGGCGCGGCGAGTAACCGAAAGCACCGCAAGCCGCAGTCCATTCATCGCATGGAGCAGGGCGCGACGCCCGGCCCGTGCGTGCTCGTTCCATTGCGTTGCCGGCCGGACGGCAGACAGATTCGTATTGGCCGCGAAGGCCCGGGAGATAACATGCAAGCCTCGTCAACCCATGAACCGCTGCAGCTGAAGCGCACGCTCGGCCTGCCGTCCGTGCTGCTGTTCGGGCTCGCCTATATGGCGCCGTTGATCGTGTACGGCACGTACGGCGTGCTGGCCAAGGCCAGCGGCGACACGGCCGCGCTCGCCTATCTGCTGGCGCTGGTCGCGATCGCGTTCACCGCGCTCAGCTACGGCAAGCTCGCGCGGCTCTATCCGACCGCCGGCTCGGCCTATACGTACACGCGCAAGACGTTCAATCCGCATCTCGGCTTCATGATCGGATGGGCAACGCTGCTCGATTACTTCTTCCTGCCGATGGTGATCTGGCTGATCGGCGCCGCGTACCTGAATGCGGCATTTCCACACGTGCCGACCTGGATCTGGATCGTCGCGTTCATCGTGTTGACGAGCGGCCTGAACATCGTCGGCATCGAGCTGGCCGCGCGCTTCAACATCGTGCTGATGGTCGTGCAGCTCGCGATCGTCGCGATGTTCGTCGTGCTGTGCTGGCACTATGCGTCGGCAGCGGCGGGCGCGGGCGGCATCGCGATGGCGGAGCCGTTCTTCAAGCCGCACGTACCGTTCGGCGCAACGATGGCCGGCGCGGCGATCGCCGCGTATTCGTATCTCGGCTTCGATGCGGTGTCGACGCTCACCGAAGAAACGATCGATCCGAAACGCAACATGCCGCGCGCGATCCTGCTGATTGCGCTGATCGGCGGCGCAATCTTCGTGATCGCGGCATATGCGATGCAGCTCGCGCATCCGGGCGTGGAATTCAAGGACACGGATTCGGCGGCCTTCGAAGTGGCGAAGATGATCGGCGGCGATCTGTTCGTGACGGTGTTCCTCGCCGGGCTGATCCTCGCGCAGTTCGCGTCCGGCATCTCGGCGCAAGCGAGCGTCGGCCGGTTGCTGTATGCAATGGGCCGCGACGAGATCCTGCCGAAGCGCATCTTCGGGGTCATTCATCCGCGGTTCAAGACGCCGGCCGTGAATATCGCGCTGGCCGGCATCGTCGGGCTGATCGCGTTGAAGCTCGATGTCGCCACCTCGACGTCGTTCATCAACTTCGGCGCGTTCCTTGCATTCACGGCCGTCAATCTGTGCGTGATTCGCCTGTACCTGTCGGGCCGTCATGGCGAGCGCCGGATCGGCGTGTTCGGCGGGCTCGTGTTCCCGGCGATCGGCGCGGTGGCCGACCTCTGGCTGCTGGCGAGCCTCGAGAAAACCGCAATCGTGCTGGGCCTCGTGTGGTTCGGGCTCGGGCTCGTGTATCTGTGCTGGATTACGCGGCTGTTTCGGCAGGCGCCGCCTGAAGTGGCGATTTGAGTTGGGTCGGCGACGCTTGCCGGCGTTGGGCGGCGTCGCGGATGTCAATCATCGCGCCGCCCTGTGGTCGGGCGGTGTCGTCAATGCGGGCGTCAGCGGTTGCGCCGGGCACCACGGCTCGAGTTTGCGATCGGTACGTCGTGGGCCGGGCTAACTGACGATGCTAGTGTCGAGCGCAGCCTTCCCGGCTGACGCGAAGATCGAAGCGCTCGACGTATCGAGTGGCGCACTGCCGGCAGTGCGCCACTAACCTTTCGGTGGGCATCGTTCCGAGCCCGCCAAACCCGCACCGCATTCGATTCGGCGGAACGAGCCTTCGGCGCGTCGCGGTTCGAGTTGCCTGATGTTGCGGCTCATCATCCACTGCGGCATATCGAGCGTCCCCGCAGCCATGCTGCTGACTACCCGCGACCAACACCCGCACGAACACGACCGAGCCCGCAGCGACGATCGTCGACCAATCCAGCACAGCGGGTCATCCCCGATACCCCGACCGCGACGATCTAGCCGCCGCCAAGACGTGCGCGGTCCATCGCCGCGACGGCCTCTTTCAGCAGTGCGCGCAGCCACATGAGGCCCTGGTCCGACGTGCGATGCTTGTGCCATTGAACGGACTGCTCCATCGTGGGCACGGTGAGCGGCACGTCGCGCAACACGAGCGGCAGGTCGCGCGCAGCCGCTTCGGCGAGCCGCCGGTGCATCGTGGCAATCCGATTCGTGCCGACGAGCAGATGCGCGGGCGAGAGGAAACTGTACGTGCTCGCCTCCACGCGCCTCACGACGCCGAGCCGCTGCATGAACCAGGCTTCGAGCGCGGTCTGCCCTTCGCCGACCTGCACGACGATGTGCCCGGCGCCCATGTAGCGCTCTTTGGTCAGCTCGCCCTTTGCGAGCGGACTGTGCTCCCATAAAACGCAGCAGAACGTTTCCTCCAGCAGCACCTCGGCCGGATGCTCGGTCGAGCAATATTCCTTGGGGATGATGAGCAGGTCCGCTTCGCCGCGCTCCAGCACCCGGTGCGGATAGGCGACCTGCGGGCGCAGATCGAAACCGATGCCGGGCGCCTGCGCGTAGGCGAGCCTGAACAGGTGCGGAATCAGCGTCGTCATCGTGTAGTCGGACACGAACAGCCGGAACAGGCGACACGCCTGCGCGGGCACGAATTCGGGCTGGGCCGTCACCGTGGCATCCACACGGACGAGGATGTCTCGCACGGCGTCCTTCAGAGCCTCGGCACGCGGCGTGGGCTCCATCTTGCGACCAACCTGCACGAGCAGTTCGTCGTCGAAGTATTCGCGTAGCCGCGCAAGCGCGTTGCTCGTCGCTGACTGGCTCAGGTGGATTTTCTCGGCGGCGCGGCTGATGTTCTGTTCGCTCAAGAGCGCGTCGAGCGCGACGAGCAGATTGAGGTCGAGCTTGTTGAACCGCATGCGGGGCGTCTCCGTGCTTCTCATTCTTGTCGCGGTGTGAGCGCGGCATACAGGGTTACACCTGAGTGTATTCACACCATCGATAGCGCGTATGGATTGAATCCATTTCTGCAATACGTCGGCCTATCTTAACCTATGTCACATCCCGCTGCGATCACGCATGCATCGCGTCGGGAGGCCAGCGTCAGCGCACTTTCAGCGTGCACGTACGACTCGTGCGTGCGCCGCGCACGCCACGCTTTCCACTACTAAAGAGACGCCGCGCGGCACGAACGCCGTCCAGGTTGAGGAGACAGCATGTTGAAAAAATCGGCCGCAATGGCCATCGGCTGCGCAGTATCGGTAGCCGTTTCGATGAACCCGGCACAGGCATTCGAAGGCGGGGTTTCGCCGTATCCCGCGGGCGCGGTGGGCACGAATTTCGCCAATCTTCCGCCGATTCCGGGCCTGTTCGCGCTGCAGCAGTTCAACTACAGCTTTTCGAACGGCCTCTATGGCAACGACGGCAAGAAGCTGCCCATCCCGTTTCATTCGTCGGTGTTCTCCGAGACGACGCGTCTGCTGCTGGCCTATCCGTTTCATCTGCTGGGCGCGAACGTCTATACGCAGCTCGTCATTCCGGTGGTGTCGCTGCATACGAGCGTAGCGGGGCAGTCGGGCACGCAGAACGGCCTTGCCAACATCACGCTGACACCCGTGTTGCTGCAATGGCGCCTGTCGCAGAACCTTGCGATCGCGTCGGGCATCGACGTCGCGTTCGAGAACGGTTCCTACAGCCCCGTGAAGGCGAGCGTCGCGGTGGGCTACACGTCGGTGCAGCCGGTGTTCTCGATTCGCTACAACGCGCCCAACGGCCTCGACGTCGGCATCGCCAACCGCCTGCTGCTCAACGCGAAGAACGGCACGACGAACTATCGCTCGGGCAATGGCTATGTCGGCGAGTTCGAGGCCGGCTGGAACTTCGGCCCCTGGAAGCTCGGCGTGGTGGGCGAGTATCTCAACCAGTTCAGCGACGACAAGGCCAACGGCGCGAACGTGGGCAATCGCATGCGGACCTTCGGCATCGGCCCGTCGCTCGTCTACGACGCGAGAAGCTGGAACATCAACCTCAACTATCAGCAGGGCGTGTATGCCGCGAATACATCGAAGAGCAACAACGTGTGGCTGAACATCGCCATTCCGCTGTGGCCCGGCTTCGGGCGCAAGGGCTAGCGCTTACGCGCGCATCGCAAGCAATACGTCATTTCAACGAAGGCAATCAGTATGTTTCGCTACTTTCCTACCAACTACGTCTGGAACCTGTCCGTCGATCTCGCCATTGAAATGGGCGCGCGCATGGGCGAAATCGAGGACATGTGCGCGCCGCTAATGGAGGCGTCGCGCCAGCCCGATGCGGAAGGCACCCGTGCGTTTCGCGAAGCCTGGGTCAAGACGGCCGACCGCCTGTGCGACCTCGCAGGCGAAGATGAAGCGCAAGGACGGCTGCTCTCCGCGGGTGAGAAACACCGGCGTGCCGCCATGTATCTCATCACGGCCGAACGCATGCTTGCGCACGATGCGCCCGGGCGCATCGATCTATACCGCCGTTCGCTCGATACGTTCGACCGGGCCATCGCGCTGACCGGCGAAAACTGCGAGCGCGTGACCATTCCCTACGGCGATGGGCACTTGTCCGGCCTGCTCGTGAAGGCGCAGCAGACCGGCGGCGCGCGCAGCCCGCTGCTCGTGCAGGTGAACGGGCTCGATTCGACCAAGGAAATGAAGTACTTCGTCGGCTTGCCGGCATGGCTCGCACAGCGCGGCGTGTCGTCGCTGATCGTCGATCAGCCCGGCACCGGCGAAGCGCTGCGGCTGCATGGCATGCACGCGGTCTACAACACCGAGGTCTGGGCGAGCCGTATCGTGGACTGGCTCGAAACGCGCGACGACGTGGACGCAAAGCGGATCGGCATGGAGGGCGTCTCGCTCGGCGGCTACTACTGTCCGCGCGCGGTCGCCTTCGAGCCGCGTTTCGCGTGCGGCGTCGTATGGGGCGCGAATCACGACTGGCGCGACGTGCAGAAAAAGCGCCTGCAGCGCGAGGGCAACTTCCCGGTGCCGCATTACTGGAAGCACGTCTGCTGGGTCTGGGGCGCCAAAGACATCGACGACTTCATGCGCATCGCGGAAGACGTGCATCTCGACGGCGTGGTCGAACGCATCAAGGTGCCGTTCCTCGTCACGCACGGCTCGAAGGACTCGCAGATTCCCGTGGCCTGGGCGCATCGCACCTACGAGCAGCTCGTGAACAGCCCGAAGCGCGAACTGAAGATTTTCACCGAACGCGAAGGCGGCGTGCAGCACTCGAGCTTCGACAACTCCATCAACGCGGGGCACTTCATCGCCGACTGGGTCGCCGAAACCCTCGGCGGACGCACCGCACGCTGATCCACCTTTTCTTGGAACGCAATCTTATGAACATCATCGGACTCGATACGCTGGCCTTCGGCGTGGACGACGTCGCCGCGTGCGGCCAGTATCTGATCGACTATGGCCTGGTGCCGGTGCGCCGCGACGACACCGGCGGGCGCTTCGAAGCGCTCGACGGCACGGGCATCGAAATCGCGCATCGCGACGACGCGCGCCTCGCACCTTCACTCGGCACGGCGAGCATGCTGCGCAAGACCGTCTACGGCGTGGCCGACGCCGCGGCGCTCGATGCGATTGCCGGCGAGCTGCATCGCGACCGCGAAGTGCGCACGCTCGCCGACGGGTCGATCGAATCGGTGGACGACATGGGCTTTGCCATCGGCTTTCAGCTCACGAAGCGCCGGCCGCTTTCGCTGCCCGCCGAGCCGGTGAACGCGCCCGGCGCGCCGGCGCAACGCGCACCGAACGTGGTCGGCGCACGAGACGATGCCGCGCTCACGCCGCGCACGCTTTCGCACGTCGTCTACTTCGTGCCGGACGCCGCGCGCGCCGAGGCGTTCTACGTGGAGCGGCTCGGCTTTCGCTGCACGGACCGCTTCACGGGCGTCGGCCCGTTCCTGCAGCCGGCCGGCACGCTCGACCATCACACGCTGTTCATGATCGAGACGCCACCGTTCATGAAGGGCTGCGAACACTTCACGTTCCATATGGGCGGTCCGAGCGAGGTGCTTCAGGCAGGCACGCGGTTCGTCGCGAAGGGCTACCAGTCGTTCTGGGGGCCGGGGCGTCACCGCTTCGGCTCCAACTGGTTCTGGTACTTCAACAGCCCGTTCGGCTGCCACGTGGAGTACGACGCCGACATGGACCTGCACGATACGGACTGGACCGCGCGCGAGGCCGCGCTGGGCGCGGACACATCGCAGCTGTTCCTGTTCCAGCATCGCGAGAACTGGGCGCCGGGCGCGGCGCCGCCGGCCGGCGTCAAGGCGGACTGACCGCGCACGACCATGTCCGAGCCATTGCTTCGAGTACGCCTGGCAAGCGTCGCGGATCTGCCCGATCCCGGCGCGCGCGGCTTCGATCCCGACGGAGCGGGGCGCGACACGATCTTCGTCGTGCGGCGCGGCGAGCAGCTTCATGCGTGGCGCGACGCCTGCCCGCATTTCGGCGACACGCCGATGGCCTGGCGCAAGGACGCCTATCTGAACGGCGACGCCACGCGCATCGTCTGTCACGCGCACGGCGCGCAGTTCGACATGGCGAGCGGCGTGTGCCTGCTCGGGCCGTGCCTCGGCCAGCGGCTGATCGCGGTTCCCATCGAAGTGACGGAAGACGGCTACGTCGTGCTGGTCCGGCACGACACACGATCGATCACATAAAGCACCAGGAGACACCCCTATGACATCCTCCCTTCAGCGCATCCTCGTCATCGGCGGAGGGTTCGCCGGCATGACGACCGCGATCCAGTGCGCGAAGCTCGGCCTGAGCGTCGATCTCGTGGAAATCGACACGGGCTGGCGTTCGTATGGCGCGGGCATCAGCATCGGCGGCCCGACGCTGCGCGCCCTGCGCACCGTGGGCGTGCTCGACGCCTTCTTCGAACACGGCCACGGCGGCGACGGCGTGAACCTCTTCACCGCCGCGGGCCATCCGATCGGCACGTTGCCGACGCCGCGCGTAGCGGGCGACGACGTGCCCGGCGGCGGAGCCATCATGCGCCCCGCGCTGGCCGGAATTCTGGCGGATGCGACGCGTGCGGCCGGCGTGCACGTGCGGCTCGGCTGCACGTTCTCGCAGATCGCGCAGCGCGACGACGGCGTGGACGTGACGTTCACGGACGGCACGCACGGCCGCTACGATCTCGTGGTGGGCGCCGACGGCCTGTACTCGAAAGTGCGCGATGCCGTGTTCCCGAATGCGGCCAAGCCGCGCTACACCGGTCAGGGCGTGTGGCGTGCGGTCGTGCCGCGGCCGGCGGAGATCGCCTGCGCCACGATGTGGTTGGGGCAGAAGGTGAAGGTCGGCGTCAATCCTGTTTCGCAGGAAAAAATGTACGTCTTCGTCACGGAAGACCGGCCGACGAACGAGCGCGTCGATCCCGCGCACTGGCCGCGCATGCTCGCGGATCTGCTGGCGCCGTTCGGCGCGCCGCTGGTGCAATCCATTCGCGCGCAGGTGGGACCGCAGTCGCACTGCATCTATCGTCCGCTGGAAAGCCTGCTGCTGCCGCAGCCCTGGTTCAGCGCGCGCGTGGTGCTGGTGGGCGACGCCGTGCACGCCACCACGCCGCATATGGCCGCGGGCGCGGGCATCGGCATAGAAGACGGCATCGTGCTGGCCGAGGAGCTGGGACGCGGCGCGACGGTGCAGGCGGCGTTGCAGGCTTTCCAGGCGCGGCGCTGGGAGCGCTGCCGCATGGTGGTGGAAAACTCCGGGCGCCTCGGCGAGATCGAGATCAGCGGCGGCGACAAGGCTGAACACACCCGCATCATGCACGAGACGCACCAGCGGCTCGCGCAGCAGATCTGACGACCGGAGCCACGATGGAAACGAACCTTTCTGCGGCACACGCGGCGCATGCCGCGCACGTCGACCTGCCGGGCGGCGCCGATGCGGACGCGGATGCGGGCACCCGCCTGCGCGCATCCGGCATCGCGGTCCTGCTGATCTCGCACTGTGCCGGCATGGTCGATCTGGTCGCCTTGCCGGTATGGGTGGGCACCCTGATCGGCGCGTACCGGCTCGACCCACAGCAGGCCGGCCTGCTCGCCACGCTGTTTCTGGCGGGGGCCGTCGTCGGCAGCCTGTTCTTCTCGCCGCGCCTGAACCGTCTGCCGGCACGCGTCATGGCGACGCTCGGTTTCGGCACGGCGACGCTCGCGTTCGTCGGCATCGCGTCGATTGACGGCTATGCAGCGATGGCGGTGCTGCATGCGTTGGCCGGTATCGCCGTGGGCTGCGGGCTGAGCTTCGCACACGGCACGATCGGACGCAGCCGCCATCCGCATCGCCTGTTCGCCGGCGCGGGGCTCGCGCTCGGCATCTTCGCAATCGCGTTTCTGGGCGGCACGCCTGCGTTGATCGCGCAACACGGCGGCGCCATGCTGTTTCGCGTGTTCGCGGGGATCATGGCTACGGCGGCGATTGCCTGCGCCCTGGCATTCCCGTCGATTCGCGCGCAACGCAGCACGGCGTCGGTCGCCGAGCCGCGCTTCGCGCGCGCGGTCTGGTTCGGCATGGCAGGCGTGGGATGCATGGGGCTCACGCAGTCGATGCTCTTCAGCTTCGTGCAGCGCATCGGGCTCGACCACGGTTTCGGCTTCGGCGCCGTGACGGGCACGCTGATCGCGCTCGGCTTCGTCAACCTGTTTCCCGCACCGGTGGCGGGGCTGCTCGAACGGCGCATCGCGGGGCGCAGGGTGGTGCAGGGCGGTCCCATCTTACAGGCGGCGCTTGCGTTGATCATCACGCACAGCGCGACCGTCGGGCCGTATGCCGCGGCCACCGCCGTCTTTGCCGCCGTGATGATCTTCACCCATACCTTCGCGTTCGGCATGCTCGCCCGCATCGACCGTACCGGACGCGCCGTTGCCGCGACGCCCGCCATGCTGATGACGGGCGCCGCAATCGGGCCGCTCCTCGGCGGCACGCTCGTCAAGCATTCGGGCTACGGCAGCCTGGGCATTGCGGCGGCCATGATCGCGGTGGCGGCGGTGTTCTGCTTTTCGCGGCTCGAGGGCCGTCCTGATACGCAAGGAGTCAACGCATGAAGCCCGTTCGCCGGTTTGTCGATCTCTCCATTTATCTGGAGAACGACGTGCTGTCCGATCCGCCGCCGCTCGCGCCGAAGATCACCTACCAGAAGCACGCAGACACGTTGCCCGAATTCATGGCCATGCTGCCGGGCACGAAAGCCGACGATTATCCCGACGGCGAGGCTGCCGCCGCGGAATGGGTCACGCTCACGACGCACAGCGGCACGCATCTGGACGCGCCCTGGCATTTCCATTCGACCATGGACGCACGGCTCGGCGAGGCGCGGCCGTCCATCACGATCGACGAGGTGCCGCTGGAGTGGTGTTTCCAGCCCGGCGTGAAGCTCGATTTCCGCCATTTCCCCGATGGCTACGTCGCGAGCGCCGCCGATGTCGAGGCCGAACTGGCGCGTATCGGCCACGCGTTGCAGCCGCTCGACATCGTCGTCGTGAACACGCGGGCCGGCTCGCGCTATGGGCACGGCGATTACGTGAACGCAGGCTGCGGGATGGGCTACGAGGCCACCATGTATCTGCTGGAGCGCGGCGTGCGCCTGACGGGCACCGACGCCTGGAGTTGGGACGCGCCGTTTTCCTACACCGCGACGAAGATCGCGCAGACGGGCGATACGTCGCTGATCTGGGAAGGGCACAAGGCCGGGCGCGACATCGGCTACTGCCATCTGGAGAAACTGCACAACCTCGAAGCGTTGCCGTCCGCCGGCTTCACGATCAGTTGCTTCCCGCACAAGATCCGCGGCGCTTCCGCCGGCTGGACGCGCGCCGTCGCGATTCTCGAACAACCCGATGCGGAGCGCGCAGCATGAGCTTTTCCACCATTCGTCGCGTCGTGACCGGCCATGACGCCAACGGCCGGGCGATCGTCATGTCCGATGGTCCGTTGTCCACCGTCGCGGAAATTGCCGCGATTCCCGGCACGGTATTCCACGAAGTCTGGAGCACGTCGGAAAGCCCCGCGGTGGTGAACAACGGCTCCGATCCCACCATCGGCGAGCTCATGTTGCCGCCGCCGAGATACGGCACGCGCGTGCGCTTCGTCGACATTCCGCCCGACACGCCGGAGTTTCTCGCGCACGGCGCCGCGGCCATGCATGCGGCGTTCAGCCAGATCGGCGACGCCGATGCATCGACCGTCCAGGCCGACTCGCCGCATCCGCTCATGCATCGCACGGAGTCGATCGACTATGGCGTCGTGATCGAAGGCGAGATGACGTTGATACTCGACGGCGCCGAGGTCGTGCTGAAGCAGGGCGACGTGGTGATTCAACGGGGGACCAACCATGCGTGGGCGAATCGCTCGGGACGCGTGTGCCGGATGCTGTTCGTGTTGATCGACGGCGTCTACGACCCGGCGATTGCCGCCGCGCTCGCGAGCCGGACGGAAAGGGAGGCACGATGAAATTCAGTTCGTTGCCGGACGGCGCCGACGGCCGCCTGCTGCTCGTGTCGCGCGACCTTCGTTATGCCGTGGACGCCGCACCGATCGCGCCGACGTTGCTCGATGCGCTGCAACGTTGGGACGCAGTCGCGCCGCTACTCGCGGCACGTTACGACGCGCTGAATGCGGGCGCGTTGCCCGAGGCACGCCCGTTCGATCCGCGCGCTTGCGCTGCCCCATTGCCACGCAGTCCGCAGTGGTGCGACGGCTCGGCGTTCCTGAATCACGGTCGCCTCATGGAACAGGCGTTCAATACGCCGCCGATCCCCGAGTTCGACACGGTGCCTGTGATGTACCAGGGCGCAAGCGATGATTTTCTCGGCCCGCACCACGACGTGCCCTTGCCGGACGAACACGACGGCATCGACTTCGAAGGCGAGTTCGGCGTGGTGGTGGCAAACGTGCCGATGGGTGTGTCGCCCGGCGATGCGGTCCGGCGCGTGCGCCTCATCGTGCAGCTCAACGACTGGAGCCTGCGCGCGTTCGGGCCGCGCGAGATGAAGACCGGCTTCGGGTTTCTGCAGGCCAAGCCCTCCACGAGCTTTGCGCCCGTCGCGGTCACGCCGGACGAACTGGGCGAGCATTGGCGCGACGGTCGCGTGCATCTGCGTTTGCACGTGGACTGGAATGAGCGCTGGTTCGGGCATCCGCATGGCGGGGAAATGAGCTTCGGGTTCGGCGAGCTCATCGCACATGCGGCGCGTACGCGCAGGCTGTCGGCGGGGACGATCGTCGGTTCCGGCACGGTGTCGAACGTGGACCGCGGCGCCGGATCCGCGTGCATTGCCGAGCGGCGCGTGATCGAGATGATCGATGAAGGAAAGGCACACACACCGTTCATGCAGTTTGGCGACCGCGTTCGCATGACGGCTCGCGACGACGCGGGCGGCACGCCGTTCGGGTCGATCGACCAGCAGGTCGTGCGCGCGTCTCGCGACGCAGAGCAGGTCAGGGATGAGGTCATAAGCGAGGTCACAAGCGAGGCGCTGCGATCATGAGAGTGCTCGTCACAGGAGCGGGAGGATTCGTTGGGAGGGCGCTTGTCGAGCGCTTGCTGCACGATGGCATCACGCAGTCCGGCGATGTGTCGGAACTCGTGCTGATCGATCGACGAGTGGAGCGCGCGCCAGGTGACACGCGCGTCACGGCGGTGGCCGGCGATTTCGGCCGCCCCGAGATTCTCGAGCCGCTACTCGCGAGACCAGTGGACGTCGTCTTTCATCTGGCAAGCATGCCCGGCGCGCAAGCGGAAGCCGAGCCGGCTGCGGGCGACAGCGTCAATCTGTGGGGCATGCTCACGCTGTTCGAACTTCTCGCCAACCACGCCTTGCAGCACGACGGCCACACGGCACGCGTGGTCTACGCGAGCAGCGTTGCGGCGTTGGGCGAACCGTTGCCGAGCTTTGTCGATGAGCACACGGCGTCGCACCCGGCCACGAGCTACGGCACCCACAAGCTGGTCGGCGAACTGATCCTTGCGAACTGGACGCGTCGCGGCGTGCTGGACGGCCGCGCGCTGCGGCTGCCCGGCATCGTGGCGCGGCCGGAGTTGTCGTCGGGACATGGGTCGGCGTTCATGAGCCAGCTCTTTCGCATGGCACAGCGCGGCGAGGCTTATACGTGCCCCGTGTCGCGCGACGCTACCGCATGGTGGATGTCGCGAAGATGCTGCGTGGACAACCTGCTGCACGCCGCGCGCATGCCGGCGGCGTCGTTGCACGCGGGCCGCGTGTGGACGCCGCCCGTCTTGCATCTTTCCGTGGGAGAGATCGTCGATGCGTTGCGCCGGCGCTTCGGCGCGTTCACGATCGGCTACGCGCCCGTGGATCAGATCGAGCAACGTTTTGGACGGCAACCGCCGCTCGTGGATAGGCGAGCGCTCGAGGCCGGGTTTCGGCACGATGACACTATTGAAAGGCTGGTGGAGGCGGCGCTCGAGGGCGGCACGGACGCGTGACGTGAAACGCAGGTTGTCTCGATGCGGCAAGTGCGTGATGGCAATCTGCGCTTGAGACGTTTCCTTGCGTCAATCTGGTTCGTGGGATGTCAGGTGTCCGCAGCACGGCCCCAAACATCGCAGAAGCAATCCGTGCTCGAGTCGGTCGTGGCCGAGCGGCGAATCTGCCGCGTCGTCAATTCCAGCCGGTTGGCCGTTTGAGCCGACACCTGGCTACAGCCTCGATTATTTAGCGGAAACGCGACATTACTACTTTGCTCTTACAATCGTTTGTCAAAGCCAGATTCAAATGTCCGGGTTTCGGCTAGATAGAAATGTCCGGTTTTGACGTCGTTTTTGCCTTGGTTCCGTTTGTGTTTTTGGGGTGGGGCGGCGCAGCCACCTCCGTTCCCTCACTTCTTTTGCGCTGATATCGAGAACGGCCTGGTTCAGGTCGGCGACCTCGATGGCACGCTGCTTCTTCAGCCCGACGAGCGCCTTCTTCGCACGGACCGCTTCACCGATATGCGTGCGGGAAGGCGAGCCCGCCGCGCGCCGGTCATCACGTATCGCCTGAACCTGCCGCACCACTTCCAGCGCGCTCGCGAGCCGCTTGTTGTCGATTTCCGCGCCCTGGTCGATCTTCGTGATGCGGTCATATTCGGTGTGCGGCAACACCGTGCGGTCGGCCTGCACCTCGATCACGCCATCGGGATACTCGACGACCTCCACGTACTCATGGATCAGGCGGCGATTGACCGCCGTGTCTTCCAGCAGGTACATCACACGGTCGTACTGCACCGTGAGTGAATTCGTTACCTTGCGCGGCACGCGATAGGCCAGGATCTGCCGCAGGTCCTCGTCATCGCGCAGTGGCCGGTGCGCGTTGTAATCGCTCGCCGGCGGCTTCGCGAAACGCCGGTTGAAGTCCACGATGAAGGAGGGCGCGTACGCATTGGCGGCTTCCCGCGTGCTGATGCCGCGCAGCCGAAGCTCCTTCACGAGCCGGTCCTGCAGCGTACCGTTGGCGCGCTCGACGCGCCCCTTCGCCTGGCTCGAGTTCGCACAGAACGTCTCGATGTTGAGTTCGTACAGCGCCCGCCCGAACTGCGTGACGCCTTTGCCCGCGGTCTCCGAGCGCTTCTTCACGTAAAAAACGCTGGCCTTGTCGCTGTAGAACGCCACCGGCTTGCCGTGCGAATCCAGATACTTGGACAGCGCCTCAAAATAGCTGAAGGTCGATTCGGTGGCCGTGAAGTGCAGCGCCATCAGCCGGCTGGTCGCGTCGTCGACGAACACCAGTAGCGTGCACGCTGGCGCCCGCTTCTCGAACCAGTGATGGTCACTGCCATCGATCTGGATCAGCTCCCCGTAGCACGCGCGACGGTTGCGCGGCTGGTACACCTTCGGCGGACGCTGCGCGCGCGGCACCCAGAGCCCGGCATCGTACATCCATTGCCGCAACGTCTCCTTGGCCAGCAGGATGCCGTGACACTCGTGAAGCTTCTCGCGCGCAAGCGTCGGCCCGAAATCGGCATAGCGCTCGCGGATGATGGCGATCACGCGAGCCCGCACGTCCACTGGCAGTTGTCTGTTGCTCGGCCTGCCACGTTTGGCCGAAACCAGACCCGCAGCCCCCAACGCCTCGAAGCGGCGTCTCAGGCGCGAAACCTGACGCTCGCTTAGTCCCAACTGATCGGCAGCACGCACGCCGCTGAGCCGTCCTTCGAGAACCGCCTCGATGATCTTGACACGCTGCAGTTCGTTCATGCTGATCGTCATCAGTCCGGGTTCGTTCATCACAGGCTCCGTCGTGTGCGCGCGCCACAGCATGCGCCTCGCGGAGTCCCAAACCGGACATTTCTAACTGGCTCAAACCGGACATTACTAAATGGCCGTTACATCGTTCCGACTGATAATAATGATTATGTCAAATCAAGGATTCCACCAACGACCAACAGACCCCGTCCCCGCAGTTCGCCCCGAACGGTAGCCGTCTATCACCCCCCAGTGGACCGCGTCCAAACTCGCGACCGCAGCCCGCACGGCGCCGTTCCCGATCTTCCCGGCGAGCCACGAACTGCGAATCGCAAGCACCACACACCCGTCAGGACACCCACATCCCGAGCATCTTGTGCGAAAAATGCGCGCGTTCGGCGGTTTCCATCAGCGCGAGAAATTCGTCTTGCGTCATATGGATCAGCGCCTCGTGATCGCCGGCCTCGAAATAAACTTCCGGCTGCTGCGCGAGTTGCTCCTCGAGGAACGTCTTCATCCCGTACGCCATGCATATCGGCGGCAACGCGCCCATCTCGCAATCCTTGAACAGTTGGCGCAGTTCGATTTCCTTGGCAAGAACGAGATGGCGGCCGGTCTTGATCCACAGGTCGGAGAACCGGATCGCATGCGACGTCGGCAGCACCACGGCGACGTAGCCCTGATCGTCCTCGAGCAGAACTGTCTTGGCGAGCCGTTCGCCGGGGATATGCGCGGCTGCGGCCGTCTCCATGCTGGTATGGCTATACGGGTGGTACACGACTTCGTACCGGGATGACTTCTCGCGCAGGCAGTCCTGCAGCGTCGCGGAAACAGGCATCGCACACCTCGTCTGGACGAATCGAGCGAACGAAGTTCGCTCCGGATTCGTTCAGCATAGGTCGCATTCCGGTCAATGAAAACGGCCTCGGATCGTCTCGAGACCAGCGGCGATCGTCGCTTTCGGCCCCCTTTCCCGATATGCCGTTCGACCATGTTGACGGCATGAAAAACGAATCTGGAATATGCGAAAAACGAGCGGTGAACCACCGCGCTGAAGACGGTTTTGAAGAAGCACATTCAGGCGCAGCAACGCGCGTCAATAGGATGGAAGCCGGGAAAAAGACCGTTAGTTGCAAATAATGGGGAGACACAATGCCGCTCGATCATATCGTCCGCATCGGCCCGAATCACCCACGCAGCCCGAGCCGCAAACCAGCGCGCCGACCCACGAACCGCACCCTATACTGAGCCAAGACAACCCGCCGACCGTGAGGCAACCGACTTCCCCGGAGCGACCATGCACTACCAGCTGATCTACGAACTCGTCGACGATTACCTGTCCCGGCGCGAGCAATACCGTGCCGAGCATCTCGCGCTGGCGCGCGCGGCCACGGAACGCGGCGAACTCGTGCTCGCCGGCGCATTGCAGGATCCGGCCGATCAGGCCGTGCTCGTGTTCGAAAGCGATTCGCCGGCCGTCGCTGAATCGTTCGCGCGCGCCGATCCGTACGTGCAGAACGGGCTCGTCAAGTCGTGGCGCGTGCGGCCGTGGCGGGTCGTCGTCGGCCGGCACGCACCGGGCTAGGCTACGGCCTACAACCACCCCGCCCGCTTGAAGCGCCACCACAGCGCGAGGTCGGCCACGGCCATCGCGGCGATACAGCCGTAGAAGCCATATTTCAGGTGCAGTTCGGGCATGTTGGCGAAGTTCATCCCGTAGATGCCCGCGATCATCGTCGGGATCGCGAACAGCGCGGCGAACGACCCGAGCCGCTTGGTCACCTCGTTTTCGGCCAGCGAGATCATCCCGAGGTTCACCTGGATCGCGGTCACGACCATTTCGCGCCGCCCTTCGATCGTCTTCACGATGCGTTGCAGGTGGTCGTACACGTCGCGAAAGTAATGTTGCATCCCGCTGCAGACCTGCGGGATACGCCCGCCCGTGAGCTTCGCGAGCGGCTCCATCAGCGGCGCCGTGTGCTGATACAAGGTCACGAGCCGGCGCTTGAGCGAATAGAGATCCTCGATGATCGCGCGCGACGCAGCAGGCGTCGCCTTCGCGAAGATCCGGTCCTCGAGCTCCTCGAGCTCGGCGCCGAGCGTTTCCAGAATCGGAAAATAGCGGTCGACGACCTGATCCATCAGCGCATAGAACACGAACGCCGAACCTTCGCGCAGCAGATGCGGCTCGCGCTCGCAGCGCTTGCGCACGTCGCGAAAGTCCTGTTCGGTATGGTTGCGGATCGACAGCACGTAGTTCGGGCCAACGAACACATTCAGTTCGCCGACCTTGAATTCGCCGTCGTCGTCCAGCTCGACGGTATGCAGCACGGCGAACAGCGAGTCGCCGTACTCCTCGATCTTCGGCCGCTGGTGCCCCTTGCGGGCATCCTCGAGCGCAAGCTCGTGCAGCCCGAATTCCTCGCCCATCAGGTCGATTTCGTCGGGCGTCGGCTCCTTCAGCGCGACCCAGACGAAACATTCGGGCTTCGATACGTAGTCGCTGATGGCGTCGATATCGATGTCGGCCAGCTTGCGGCCGTCCTGGTATGCAGCACAGTTGATCAGCATGGTGTCCGTGGCGTTGCAGTTTTCGCACCAGTTTACCGGTTTGACTCGCAATCGGCCCGGCTTGCGCCGCTCGCCGATATTGGTCATGATCGGGCTGCATGCGCCGTGGGCGCATGCGTCGGCATCGCTTCGACACACGCGCGGCAGCCCCGCGCGGCCCAACCTTCAAGGAGACGAACCCATGTGGTATTTCTCGTGGATACTCGGCATCGGCGTGGCGCTCGGTTTCGGCGTCATCAACGCGATGTGGCTCGAGGCCGAAGTGTTTTCGCGCGGCAACAAGGGCTCCGACGCGTCGCCTGCCGATTCGGGGAGCCGGTATTCGTGACGCATCTGGTGTTCTTCTGCGGTCATGCCGGCACCGGCAAGACCACGCTCGCAAAGCGGCTGATCGGGCCGCTGATGCGAGCCACCGGCGAAGCCTTCTGCCTGCTCGACAAGGACACGCTGTACGGCCGCTACAGCTCGGCCGCGATGGGCGCCCTCACCGCCGACCCGAACGATCGCGACAGCCCGCTCTACCTGAAACATCTGCGTGACCCCGAATACCAGGGCCTGCTCGACACGGCCCGCGAGAATCTCGCGCTCGGCATCGGCGTGCTGGTGGTCGCCCCGCTGTCGCGCGAAGTGCGTGACGGGCGCATTCTCGACCGCGACTGGCTCGGCATCGGGCCTGACATCTCGCTGACGGTCGTCTGGGTCCACACCGCCGAAGACGTCGCGCACCAGCGGATCGTCGCGCGCGGCAATCCGAACGATGCGTACAAGCTCGCCCACTGGGACGAATACCGGCAGCGCCGCTTCGTGCCGACCGGTGACGAATGCGACGGCATCGTGATGTTCGACAACACCGCACCGTCCGACGCGGACATCGACGCGCTGCTGCACCGCCTCGCGCAGCCGCACGAGCAACCGGCCGCCGGCGCGTCGCGGTCGGCCTGAACGCTCCCCTGCCCGCCTGACGCCGCGCGACGCGGCGCCCTGCGTCGAAACGACAACGCCGGAAGCGCTGTTGCGCTCCCGGCGTCGCCTTTACCCTCGTACCAAAGACGCGTGCGTCACGCCAGTGCGTGCACGCGCTCCATCGTTCCGCCTTCGTACAGCTTGCCGAAGCGGTTCGCGAGGAACGCCTTCAGCGAGACCTTCTCCTGCGGGATGAAACCGCTCTGCGGCAGCTTCTTTTCGCGGAACAGATCCAGCACCGCGCACATCGCGCCAGCCGTCGTGATCTGGATCGCGCTCATGTGCATCCCGCATACGTCCTTCGCGAAAATCTTGCGCGTGAATACGTCCTGCACGAGCTGGCCGTCCTTCACGCCCGTCACCGTGACGAACACGAGCACGACGTCCTGCTTCGTCGACGGCACCGCGCGGCGCATGATCGCCTTCAGCGTGTCGCGGTCGCTCGACAGGCGCAGGTCCTCGAGCAGGAACTGCACCAGCGCGCGGTGGCCCGGATAGCGGACGGACTTGTAGTCCAGCGACTCGACCTTGCCCGACAGCGTTTCGCACAGCGTGCCGAGGCCGCCCGACGTGTTGAACGCCTCGTATTCGGTGCCGTCGAGCGAGAAGTGCTCGAGGCCTTCGAGCGGCTGCACCCACTGCTTGCGGCCGTCGCGGATCGCTTCGCACGGCTGGCAGTATTCGTTGATCAGCCCGTCGACGCTCCAGGTCAGGTTGTACTTCAGCGCGTTCGTCGGATACTCGGGCAGCGCGCCGACGCGCATCTTCACGTCGCGCACTTCGCTGAAACCGTTCACGAGCTCGTGTGCGGCGATGCCGATGAAGCCCGGCGCCAGCCCGCATTGCGGCATGAACGCGTGGTCGGAGCCGTCGGCGAGTTCGCGGATCGCGTGGGTTGCGCGCACGTCCTCGGTCAGGTCGAAATAGTGCACGCCGGCCGCCTTCGCCGCCGCGGCGACGTTCACCGCGAGGTAGTACGGCAGCGCATTGACGAGCGCATCGAAGCCCTTCACGGCTTCGCGAATCGCATTGGCGTCGGCCGAATCGACCCGCTGCGTCGCGATGCCTTCACGCGAGAGCTTGGCAAGCGCATCGGCGTCGCGGTCGAATGCCACGACCTCGTAGTCGCCCGTTTCACGCAGCATGTGAGCAATGGTGTGACCGATCAGACCTGCGCCGACAATGGCGATTTTCATGCGCTTATCTCCTGATGATGGGTTTGGTGTTCGTGTACGGCGTCGAGCCATGAACACAGTTTAGGGACGCGCAAAATCAGTTCCAAGACGAAGAATGATGCGAAACGACCGATAAATTCGACTAATTGACGAATGGTTTCGCCGTTTCGACGAGATCGTATAAAAATCGCAGATATGTCGCCGGGCAAGCGGCTGGCGCGGGCGTTTGAAGCGAATGGGGGCGGGCTGAAGCCGCAATGCGGGACAGAGGCGAGACATCATGACGCGCGCCGACACGCGTTCGCCGCACCGATGCATGCGCGAAGAGGCCTGACATGACGCGACGCAATGCGCTCGTTGCGCGGGCGTCACGGAGAGAAACCGAGGAATAGCCGACGCAGCTCGACGTGACGCGTCGGTCCTGGCGTCGGTAGAGAGAATGAAGAAACATCGGGCACGGCCCGACATCACGCGCCGCAGCCGGCGTTACCGGCGAGAAACGAAGATACGGCCAGCACGACGGCGTACCGCGCCGCAGCCAGCGTCACCGGACCAAAGCGAAGAAACAGCCGGCACGAGCCGACGTAACACGCCGCAGCCGACGCCGCCGGCGAGAAACGAAGAAACAGCGAGCGCGACCCGACGTTACGCGCCGCGACAGACGCCATCCGAGACAAGCGAAGAAACGGCCAACGCGCCCCGACCTCCCCCCGCCGCGGCCCGCGTCACCAGAGGGAAACGAAGAAACACCCGGCGCAACGACCCACATCGCGCCACGGCGTCACGCATGAAGCACGCATGCGCCGCATCATCCACCGATGGTGCCGCGATCGATCTTGCGCGACAGGATGATCGACGTCGTCGTGCGCTCGACACCTTCGAGCGAGCCGATCTGGTCAAGCAGGTCGTTGAGCCGCTCCGGCGAATCGGCGCGCAGCCACGCGACATAGTCGTATTCGCCGCTCACCGCGCACAGCAGTTGCACTTCGGGCATCCGGTCCAGCTTGCGCAGCACGTCCTTGCCGAACTTCGGCGTGAGGATGATGCCGACGTACGCGTAGATGCTCGCGTCCAGCACGTCCTGCCCGAGCCGCACGCTGTAACCGGCGATCACGTTGCTGCGCTCGAGCCGCGCGATGCGCGCGACGACGGTCGTGCGGGCGACGTCGAGCTGTCGCGCGAGATCGGCGACGCTCGCGCGCGCATCGGCTTGCAGCAGCGCGACGAGTTGCCGGTCGAGATCGTCGAGTTGGTCGAGGCGAGGTGGACGCATGAGGCTGGGCCGGCGTGCAGCGCGCCGGCGAAATGGAACGTGACGCGATGATAGCGCCGAACCCGCGACCCGCCCACACGGCATGGCGCGGGAGCGGCTTCCCGATGTCGCACGCCGGCATGACGCGGCCGGCCCATCGCAGGTGTCGCAGGCAGCGCGATATGGCACGACGCCCCAACCGAACGCCCCCCGCCCCACCGTGCGCCCCACCAACATCGATTTCGACAAGTATCCGATGTAAGCAAGTGTCGCTTTCACTGCCGGGTTGCAGCCGACGTGCTACTAATATCGGGCGATGCGAGATGCGCGCCCGCGCCCGCTCGCACGACACCACCCCGGAGAGCCCATCATGAAGAAAATCTCGCTCACCCTTGCGATGCTCGCCGCGGCCGCCGGCGCCTTCGCGCAAAGCCAGCCGCAACCGGCCTCGATGCCCGCCGCGTCGGCGCCCAGCGCCGAACAGCGCGCCGCGCGCCACGAAGCACGCGTCGAGCAACGCATCAAGTACCTGCACGACCAGCTGAAGATCACCTCGGCGCAGGAGCCGCAATGGAAAACCTTCGCCGACACGATGCGCGAGAACGGCGACACGATGGGTCGCCTGTATCGCGAACGGATGGAAAGCCGCGACGTATCGGCGGTCGACGACATGAAGCAGTACGCGGCGCTCGCGCAAGCGAACGCGGACGGCGCGAAAAAGCTCGCCGACGCCTTCGCGCCGCTCTACGAGTCGTTCCCGGCCGACCAGAAGGCGCTGGCCGACACCACGTTCCGCAGTTGGCTGCACCACGGCGGCGCGCATCGCGGCAAGGGCAAGGCCGCGCCCCGGGAAGGCAAGGCAGCCGCCGCGCCGGCCGCCAGCGCGCCCGCGCAGCCTTGACACCCATCGCCACCGCGCGGCAGGCGCACGGCTGAACGGCCGCGCGCCTGCCGCTGCCGCCGGAACCGGCGCGTCACACGGCGCGCCGAATTCGGGATAAGCTCCCGGCTTTTCCCGCACTTCCCCCGCCATGCTCGAACTCAAGCACATCGATCTGCGTACCGACCCGCAGGCCCGTCGCGTCGTCAAGGACGAAACCGTCACGGTCGCATTCGCGCAGGCCGACGGCGAACTGATGAGCCTCGAAGGTCCGAACCGCTATGTCGCGGGCGACGCGCTGGTCACCGGCTCGACCGGCGACCGCTGGGTCGTGTCGCGCGAACGCTTCGACGTGAAGTATCTGCCCGCCGATCCGGCGCTCGCGCACGGCGCGCCCGGTGCATACCGCAACCGCCCGGCCGTCGTGCTGGCCCGCCGCATGGACGAGCCGTTCACGATCGCGCGCTCCGAAAACGGCGACACGCTGCGCGGCACCGCCGGCGACTGGGTCATGCAATACGCGCCCGGCGACTACGGCGTCGTGCAGGCACAGCGCTTCGCCCAGGTCTACCGCGACGCGTAACGCGTAACGCCCGACGCCGCACACTGGCTCCGCGCCGGCACGCCCGCGGCGTCCACCTTCACGCAAAGTCCTCGTCGAGTTCGAGTTCCGCATTGCGCTCGATCGCCTCGCCCGCCGCATGGCGTTCCTCGAGCGAACCGAGCATCGCTTCCGTGTACGCATGCAGCACCGCGTGGCTGCGCGCGCGCTGCATCGGCCTGAGCGCCAGATAGCGCGCCAGCGCGGCCGGCACGATGCGGATGTCGAGCGTCATGCGTTTCGGCGTCGAACCGAAGCGCATCGCGAGCCACTGCACGGACAAAAAGCGCCCGCGCTCGTCGCTGCTTTCGGTAAAGCGCGTCTGCTCGGGAAAAAGCTCGCAGATCACGCGCGCGAGCGCATCGAATTCGGCGCTCTGGCATTCGATCAGATAGTCGTCCATTCGCTCTCCCCCGTCAGGCCGCCGCACGCGGCGGCCGGCACGTTTTCATCAGCACGGCGACCAGCATCGCGGCCAGCACGAAATACACGGCCTCGAGCCAGCCGGCCGGCAGCGCCCGCACCTGGTACAGCAGCGCCGGCGCGAGCGCCAGCGCATGCAGCACGATCGCGAGCGGCAGCACGGTCGCACGCCCGGCGCGCACGCCGCGCCATACCAGCACCGACAGCGCCAGTTGCACGACGAACGCCGCGCAGCGCTCGAGCAGCAACAGCAGGATCGACTGGGCCGACAGCGTCGCGAGCATCACGTGCAGCCGCACGACGGTATCGCCCGGCAGGTCCGCGAGCTGCGTTTCGAGCTGTCCGCGGCTCGCCAGCCACGCGAGATACGACCACTGGCCCCACACGAGCACGCCGACGAACCACGCTTCGGCGCCGGCATGGCCGAGCCCGTAGCCGATGCCGCGTCCGTCGCCGGCCGACGCCCCATAGCGGCGGCTCAGGAAGCGCATCCCGACGTAGCGGCCGACCTCCTCGAACACGGCGCTCGAGAGCGCACCGTACGCGACGAACGCAAGCGGCTGCGTGAGCCAGCCGCCGTCGGGCGTGCGGCTCAGCACGAGGCCATGGAAGGCGCGTTCGACGATCATCGCGAACAGCGTGAAGACGGCGACGCCGACGATCGTGTCGCGGCGGTCGAGCGCAAGCGGCTTGCGCAGCATACGAAACAGCACGAACGGCAGCAGCGCGATGATCAGCGTGGCGGCGATCAGCAGCGCCAGCGTGACGGGGGCGACAGTCATGTATTTCCTTGTTCGGAGCAGCGCACCCGCTGCGCCGCGTGCCCGAATGATACTCAGCTTGCGGTCGACGCGCGCACGACCAGCTCGCCGCGCAGCAGCGCGACACGCGCGTCGCCGCCCGCGCCGTCGATGCGCTCGTGCACGAATTCGACGGCCTTGTAGCCGATCTCGTAGGTCGGCTGGCGAATCGTCGTGATGCCGATCAGCTCGGCCCACTCCGGGTCGTCGATCGACAGGAGCGCGGCCTTCTCCTGCCATGCCGGGCCGAAGCGCGCGCGCAGATGGCGCGCGATCGCGAGCGCGACCGGGCCGTTCGCCGCGAACAGCGCCGCGCGCGCACCGCGCCGCAATGCGTCGTCGACGCGCGCGTCGAGGTCGGCGAGCGCCGCCGCCGCGGTCGCGGGCTCGTTGAGGTCGAGCACGATCGTCGGCGGCACCGGCAGCCCGCGCGCGTCGAGCGCCGCGCGGAACGCGGCCTCGCGCAGACGCCGCGAGCTGACGCGCTCGAACGGCTGCACGATGAAATGGATCGCCTCGAAGCCGCGCGCGATCAGGTGCGCGAGCGCCGTCTCGATCGCGTCGGTGTTGTCGAGGCCGATCAGGTCGGCCTCGAAGCCCTCGACCGTCCGATCGACCAGCACGGCCGGGATGCCGCCGCCGCGCAGCGGGCGCAGCGCGTCTTCCTCGGCGCCCAGCGCGTTGACGATCAGCCCTTCGACGCGGTAGGTCGTGAGCAGCTGCAGGAAGCGCCGCTCCATCTCGACTTCATTCGCGGCGTGGCAGATCAGCGGCATGTAGCCGAGCGCGTGGCACGCGGCCTCGACGCCCTGCAGCACTTCGACGGTATACGGATTGGTGAGGTCGGCCGCGAGCATGCCGAGCAGCCGGTTGCGGCCGCGTTTCAGCCCGCGCGCCATCTGGTTCGGCCGGTAGTTCAGGCGGGCGATCGCCGCCTCGATCCGCTGGCGCAGATCGGCGGACAGCACGTGCGTCTCGCCGTTCAGATAGCGCGAAACGCTGGTCTTGCCCGTGCCGGCCTCGCGGGCGACGTCGCTGATCGTCGCCGGACGCTGCGTGGAAGGTTGCGAATCGCTCAAGTCGTGCCTCGCGACGTACGATCCGCGCCGCTTCGTCTGCGGACGGACCTTTGTTGTTGGATACGAAAGCCGCCCGGCCCGCGTCGCCGCGATCGTGCTGCGCGCTCGCCCGCTGCGGCCACCTGAACCGGATGGCGCCGGCCGCACCGGACCCGGCACGGATGCCCGTCGCACCACGCCGCCGGCCGCGCGGCCGGTTCGTCGATGCGACGAGCGGGCGATCATAACGCAGCCTGCCCTCCCGCACCAAGACCGCCGCCTCTATCCGCCCCCGCCGCCCCCGCCGGTCACGCGCCGGCGCTCACGCATGCGCGAGCGCGTCCGGATTGACGAGATTCGTACGCAGCGTGCCGGCCAGCGCGCCGACCAGGTTTTGCGCCGCGCAGCGCGCCATCGCATGACGCGTCTCGTGCGTCGCCGAGCCGATATGCGGCAGCGCGACGACGTTGCTCATCCGCAGCAGCGGCGAGTCGGCCGACAACGGCTCCTTCTCGAACACGTCGAGCCCCGCGCCGCGGATCGTACCCGCGCGCAGCGCGTCGATCAGCGCGGCCTCGTCGACCACCGGGCCGCGCGACGCGTTGATCAGGATCGCACCGCGCTTCATCTTCGCGAATTCGGCCGCGCCGATCAGATGATGCGTCTGCGGCGACAGCGGCACCTGCAGGCACACGAAATCCGCCTGTGCGAGCAGTTCGTCGAGCGTGACGCGCCGCGCGCCGTACTGCTGTTCCGCTTCGGCGTGCGCCGAACGGTTGGTGTACAGCACCTGCATCCGGAAGCCGAGCGCGGCGCGGCGTGCGACCGCGCCGCCGATGCGCCCGAGCCCGACGATGCCGAGCGTCTTGCCCTGCACGTCGGTGCCGTACAGTTCGGGGCCGATGCTGCGCTGCCAGTGCCCGGCCTTGACCCATTCCGCCAGCTCGACCACCCGGCGCGAGGACGCGAGGATCAGCGAGAACACGGTGTCGGCGGTCGATTCGGTCAGCACGTCGGGCGTGTGCGCGAGCACGATGCCGCGCCGCGTGAGATCGGCGACGTCGAAGTTGTCGTAGCCGACCGAGATCGTCGACCACGCCTTCAGCCGCGGCGCGCGATCGAGCATCTGCGGCGTGATCTTCAGGCTCGCGCCGATCGCGCCGTCCGCCTCGCCGAGTGCGTCGGCGAGCGCGTCGGCGCCGTCGGCCCGGATCACCTCGGCGTGCTCGCGCAGATACACGAGTACGTCATCGGGCAGCGGCTTGTACGCGACGATACGGGGCTTCATCGTTTTCATTTTCCTTGCAACGGCGTCGCGAGCGGATGCGCGTCGCGCGCCTGGGGTTTGACGGACAGCGTGAGGATCACCGCGGCGACCAGCGCGACGCTCATGAACGCATACGACGCGAGGGGCGAGCCGGTCGCGCCGTTCAGATAGCCGACGAAGTACGAGCCGACGAACGAGCCGAGCGCGCCCATGCTGTTGATCAGCGCCATCGCGCCGCCGGCGACGTTCTTCGGCAGCAGCTCCGGCACGATCGCGAAGAACGGGCCGTACGGCGCGTACATCGCGGCGCCGGCGACGACCAGCAGCGCGTACGAGATCCAGAAATGCGACGAGCCGAGCGCGTACGACGCGGCGAACGCGGCGGCCCCGACCAGCAGGAACGGCCAGACGAAGCCGCGCCGCGAGCCGACCTTGTCGGACGCCCACGATGCGACCAGCATCGCGATCGTCGCCGCGAGATACGGCAGCGCCGACAGCCAGCCGGTCGCGACCATCCCGAGCTCGGAACCGTTCTTGACGATCGACGGCAGCCACAGCACGAAGCCGTACACGCCGATGCTCCAGCAGAAATACTGCGCGCACAGCTTGATCACGGCCGGCGAGCGGAACGCTTCGCCGTAGTTGCGCACGGGCTTGATGGCCGCCTGCTCGGCCGCGAGCACCGCGGCGAGGTCGCGCTTTTCCTGCGCGCTGAGCCACGGCGAATCGGCCGGCTTGTCCTGCACGAGGAACCACCAGCACACGGCCCAGACGATCGCCGGCACGCCTTCGGCGATGAACATGTGGCGCCAGCCGAACTCGTGGACGAGATAACCGGACACGATCGACATCCACAGCACGGTCACCGGATTGCCGAGGATCAGGAAGGTGTTCGCGCGGGAGCGCTCGTTCTTCGTGAACCAGTTGCTGATGTAGATCAGCATCGCCGGCATCACCGCGGCCTCGACGACGCCGAGCACGAAGCGGATCGCCATCAGCGACGGGATGTTCGTGACCACGCCGGTGAGCGCCGCGCACGCGCCCCACAGCACGAGGCTCGCGAACACGAGCTTCTTCACGCTGCGGCGTTCCGCGTAGATCGCACCGGGAATCTGGAAGAAGAAATAGCCGAGGAAGAACAGCGCGCCGATCAGCGACGACAAGCCCTTGCTGACGCCGAGATCCTGGTTGATGCCGGCCGCTGCCGCGAACCCGTAGTTCGCGCGGTCGAGGTAAGCGAGGCTGTAGGTGATGAAGACGATCGGCATGATCGTCCACCAGCGTCGGACTGCAAGGTTGGCTGCCATCTGAGTGTCTCCTGGGGTGACCGGAGCGGGCCGGTCGCATACCGGCTCCGCTCCCGTCGTTCGGAAATCGACCGGCGTCGGCGCGGCGGCGCCGGGTCCAGCCTCATTCAAAACCGTGCTCTTGGCACGAAGTGGTTCCGCGGATCGGGCCGTGGCCGGCCTCTCATTGCGCGGTGACGGTTTCTTCCTGACGCTCGGCGTGCGCGGCGCCAGCGTCGGCGCCTTCGAGCCGATCGAGCGCCGCGCGGGTCGGCAAGCCTTCCGAGTCGCCGATCACCTGGATCGCCAGCGCGCCGATTCGGTTGCCGCGTGCGACCGCCTGCTCGATCGGCTTGCCCTCCAGCAGCGCGCTGACCACGCCGACCGCGAAGCCGTCGCCGGCGCCGACCGTATCGACGACGTTCGCGACGCGCTCGCCGGCCACCGTGCCCTCGCGGCCGTCGGCCGTGCGAAAGTATGCGCCGTCGGGGCCGAGCTTGATCACGACGCCGCGGGCGCCCTGCGCCAGATAGAAGCCGGCGATGTCGGCCGGCGCGTCGCGGCCGGTGAGCTGCTGCCCTTCGGCGAGGCCCGGCAGCACCCAGTCGGCGAGCGCGGCGAGCGCGTTCAGCGTGGTCGCCATCGCTTCCGCCGACGGCCACAGCGTCGGGCGCAGGTTCGGGTCGAACGAAATCGTCTTGCCGGCCGCCCGCATCTCGCGCGCGAGCTTGAACGCGAGCTCGCACGACGTCGCCGAGATCGCCGGCGCGACGCCAGTCAGATGCAGGTGCCGCGCGCCGAGCACGTAGTCGGCCACGTAGTCGTCGCAGCACAGATGGCTCGCGGCCGAGCCCTTGCGGAAATACTCGACGGTCGGGTCGCTGCCGTCGTCGTTGCGCGACTTCAGCTGGAAACCGGTCGGATACTGCGGATCGACGGTCACGCACGACGCGTCGATGCCTTCGCGCGCGAGCGTGTCGAGCACGTAGCCGCCGAACGAGTCGCGGCCCACGCGGCTCATCCAGCCGACGCGAAAGCCGAGCCGCGACAGCCCGATCGCGACGTTCAGGTCCGCCCCGGCGACGCGTTTCGTGAATTGCGTCGCGTGGGCGAGGTGGCCGGGCTCGGTGGCGACGAACATCGCCATCGCTTCGCCGTAGGTCACGACATCGAGTGCTGCTTTCATGAGTGAACTCCTCCGTATCCTGGCGGCGTCAGGCGGCCGCGAGCCACGCGACGCGCCGGCCGGCGTCGGCCGCCAGATCCGCCGCGTCGAACGGGAACTCGATGCCGCGCGGCGCGGTGTGCGGCAGCGCGGCCAGCACGTCCGCGACCAGCGCATCGCCGGGCGCCGGCGCCACTGCGAAGCGGCGCGCGCCTGCGCCGGCCACGGCCTTGCAATGAATGTATTCCACGTGCGGCGCGAGCGCATGCGCGCACGCGAGCGGCGCTTCGCCCGGCCACTGCCAGTTGCCGATGTCGAACGTCATGCCGAGCGCATCGGGCATGCCCGCGCCGCTCAGCGCAGCGAACAGCGCGCGGAACTGCGCGAGCGCGCCGCCCACCGGCAATTGGCCGTTCTCGACCACCACGCGGGCACGCGCGCCGTGCGACAGGGCAACGATGTCGGCCGCGTGCGCGTCGCCCGCGAAGCCGCCGAGCTGGAACTTGACGAAGCGCGCGCCGAGCGCGTCCGCTTCGACCAGCGTGTCGCGCAACGCGGCGGCATCGAGCGCACCGCTTTCCGTATACAGCGTGGCCGGCGTCGAGTAGACCGACCACAGCCCGTGCGCGGCCACCGCCACGCCGAGCTCGGCCAGCGCGTCGGGCGTCGCGTCCTCGTCCGCTACGAACAGCTCGCGGCGCACCTCGAAACCGCTCGCGCCGGACGCCGCCGCCGTCGCGATGAATGCCCGGTGGCCCTCGGTACGCACGCGGTCCATCCCGAATGCGCTCGCCACGATCACGATGTCTGCCATTTCTAACCTTTCAGCCCTTTTAAACCGGAATGGAACCGGTTCCATTTGCTTGAGACGGATGGTGCGCTTCGCTTCTCATGCACGCCATAGAGGAAATCCCTAAGCAACGGCTGCCGCGCGAAAGCGCGGTTCTGGACACGCATCGGGCGTTCCCGGAGAGCGTCCGGAGGCTGTTCGACCGGCTGGTCGCGCGCCTATCCGAGTGCCTATCCGAGTGCCTATCCGAGTGCCTGTCCGAACGCCCATCCCGACGCCTACCCGCCCGCCTCCCCGATGCACATCTCGAGAAACCGGCCGGCCACGCGCGACGGCGCGGCGCCGTGCGGCACCAGGATCGAGAAATGCCGCGTGAGCGGCGCGGGCGCGAGTGAGCGCGGCACCAGCGCCGCATCCTCGTGCCGCAACGACATCGCGGAGACGAAGCCGACGCCCATTCCCGCGCGCACGGCCTCCTTGACGGCCTCGACGCCCGCGATCTCGAACGCGACGCGCATCGGCGCGCCGCTTTGCGCGAACGCGCGTTCGACCAGTTGCCGCACGCCCGAGCCCTCCTCGCGCAGCACGAGCGGATGGGCGGCGAGCGCCGCGAGCGGCACGCCATCGTCGTACGCGGCGGCCGCCAGCGGATGACCGGCCGGCACCACCGCGACGATCTCGTCCTCCTGCCACGCGTGCATGGCGGTGCCGGGCGGCAGCGCGTCGCCGGGCGGCCCCTCGATCATCGCGATGTCGAGCGACGCGAGCGCGGCCACCACGTCCGCCGTGTTGCCGCTCATCGTGTGGATCGCGACGCGCGGCGCGCGCGGCTGGAACGCGGCGATCAGATACGGCAGCAGATAGCTCGCGGGCGTCGTGCTCGCGCCGATGCGCAGCGTGCCGGCGTCGAGCCCGCGCACCGCGTCGCGAAACGCGCGCGCCTGCGCGAACGTGTCGCGCTGCGCGTTCGCGTACTGCGCGAGCTGCTCGCCCACCGGCGTCAGGCGGATGCCGCGGCCGTCGCGCTGGTACAGCGGCTCGCCGAATTCGTCCTGCAGCACGCGCAACTGCCCCGACACCGCAGGCTGCGACAGATGCAGCGCGACGGCCGCGCGGCTGATGTTCAGATGCTCGGCGACGGCCGCGAAAGTTATCAGTTGATCCGGGGTCATGGACGTGAATTATCGGCTCTCCAGATAGTTTATGTCACAAATCACAATTTTTCATATCGATATAACCAAACTAGGATTAGGCCATCGCAATCAGTTGCTGCCGGTGCCTCATGTCGACTGCCACGCATTCCCCTGTGTCCCCCGCCGCGCCGACGATGCGCGGCCAGTTGAACGGCGTGCTGTTCGTCGCGCTGTTCGCCGCCGCCGTCACGAGCCTCGCCGAACTGCCGACGATCGCGTCGCTCGGCCTGTCGCCGCTGATCGTCGGCATCGTCGCCGGTGCCCTGTATGGCAACGCGCTGCGCGACGGCATGCCCGCGAGCTGGGCGGCCGGCGTCAATTTTTCCGCGCGCAAGCTGCTGCGCATCGCGGTCGCGTTCTTCGGCCTGCGCGTGAGCCTGCAGGAAATCGCGCAGGTCGGCCTGCCGGGGCTGACGGTGTCGGTGCTGGTCGTCGTCAGCACGCTCGCGATCGGCACCTGGGTCGGCATGAAGGTGATGAAGCTCGATCGCGACGCCGCGCTGCTGACCGCCGCCGGCAGCGCGATCTGCGGCGCGGCCGCGGTGCTCGCGTTCGAATCGACGCTGCAGTCGAAGCCGCACCAGAGCGCGATGGCCGTCGGCAGCGTCGTGCTGTTCGGCACGCTGTCGATGTTCCTGTACCCGCTCGCGTACCACGCCGGCTTGCTGAACCTCGACCCGGCCGGCCTCGGCCTGTTCTTCGGCGGCACGATCCACGAGGTCGCGCAGGTGGTCGGCGCGGCCAGCGACATCAGCCCGGAAGTCACGCACGTCGCGACCATCGTCAAGATGACCCGCGTGATGCTGCTGGTGCCCGTGCTGCTCGCGCTCGGCTGGTGGCTGGCCCGCTCGGCACGTTCGGCCCGCGCGAGCGACGGCGCCCACGGCAAGCGCAAGGTGGCCGTGCCGTGGTTCGCGCTCGGCTTCCTCGGCTTCGTGATCGTCAACTCGCTGAACGTGCTGCCCGCGAGCGCCACCCACACGCTGAACGTGCTCGACACCTTCGCGCTGACGATGGCGATGACCGCGCTCGGCATCGAGACGCGCGTGTCGCAGATTCGCGAGGCCGGCCCGCGGGCGCTGACCACCGGCCTGATCCTCTACGTGTGGCTGATCGTCGGCGGTTACGGCATCACGTGGGCCGTGCAGCACTGGCTTGGCTGATCCGCGTCCACGCCGCCGCGCACTGCGCCGCGCCCGCCGGGGGAACCCGCGGGCGCGGCGCAGTGCTATGCTTCGCGTCGTTTTCCTTCCTCCTCTTCCTCTCCGTCTTTCAGCCGTGCTCTCGTTCCTGCTGAAACTGCGCACGCGCGCGCAGAAGCTGTTTCGCCTGTCCGACGCTCATACGATGCTGATCTGGTCGGCCATCGTCGGCGTCGGCGGCGCATTTGCGACGATGGCCTTCCGCGAAGGCATCGACCTGATGCAACGCTTGATCGCCGGGCACAGCGGCAGCTTCGTGCAGATGGCACGCAGCCTGCCGTGGTACGTGCGTTTCTGGATGCCGGCGGCGGGCGGCTTCCTCGCCGGCTGCGTGCTGCTGCTCGCGACGCGCAGCGACCGCAAGGCCGGCAACACCGACTACATGGAGGCCGTCGCGCTCGGCGACGGCGTCGTGCCGGTGCGCCAGAGCCTGTGGCGCAGCGTGTCGTCGCTGCTGACGATCGGCAGCGGCGGCTCGATCGGCCGCGAAGGCCCGATGGTGCAGCTCGCCGCGCTCGCCGCGTCGCTGGTCGGCCGCTTCGTGCACTTCGACCCGCCGCGCCTGCGCCTGCTGGTCGCCTGCGGCGCGGCGGCCGGCATCACGTCCGCATACAATGCGCCGATCGCCGGCGCGTTCTTCATCTCCGAAATCGTGCTCGGCACGATCGCGATGGAGAGCTTCGGGCCGATGGTGGTCGCCTCGGTGGTCGCGAACATCGTGATGCGCGAATTCGCCGGCTACCGGCCGCCGTACGAGATGCCGGTGTTCCCGGCCGTGACCGGCCCCGAGGTGCTGCTGTTCGTGGTGCTCGGCTCGCTGTGCGGCGTGCTCGCGCCGCAGTTCCTGCATCTGCTCGACGCGTCGAAGCGCCAGTTCAAGCGGATGCCCGTGCCGCTGCCGGTGCGGCTCGCGCTCGGCGGGCTCGTGGTCGGCGTGATCTCGGTGTGGATTCCCGACGTGTGGGGCAACGGCTACAGCGTCGTGAACCACATCCTCCATTCGCCGTGGACCTGGCAGGCGCTCGTCGCGGTGCTGGTGTTCAAGGTGGTCGCGACGGCCGCGACCGCCGGCTCGGGCGCGGTCGGCGGCGTGTTCACGCCGACGCTGTTCGTCGGCGCGGTGTTCGGCTCGCTGTTCGGGCTCGCGATGAACGGGCTGTGGCCGGGCCACACGTCCGCGTATTTCGCCTATGCGATGGTCGGCATGGGCGCGTTCCTGGCCGGCGCGACGCAGGCGCCGCTGATGGCGATCCTGATGATCTTCGAGATGACGCTGAGCTATCAGGTCGTGCTGCCGCTGCTGGTGTCGTGCGTGTTCGCCTACTTCGTCGCGCGCGCGACCGGCACGACGTCGATGTACGAAATCACGCTGCGCCATCATCAGGACGCGCAGGAACGGCTGCGGCTGCGCACCACGCAGATGCGCGAGCTGATCCAGCCCGCGCAGACGGTCGTGCCGCTCACCGCGAGCGTCGCCGACATGACGCGCGTGTTCCTCGAATATCCGGTGAAGTACCTGTACGTGACCGACGACGCCGGGCGCTTTCGCGGCGCGGTCGCGCTGAAGGACATCACGTCCGACCTGCTCGAGAAGCGCGACACGACCGACAAGACGGCCGCCCACTACGCGCATACGCCGTTTCCGCTGCTCACGCCGGACATGCCGCTCGCGACGGCGCTCGAACGCTTCATGGCGTTCAAGGGCGAACGGTTGCCGGTGATCGAGAGCGAGGCCGAGCCGCTGCTTGCCGGGGTGGTCTACAAGACGTCGCTGCTCGACGCGTACCGGCGGATGACCGGCGAGCGCTGACCGGCGCGGCGGTGCGCGCCGCGCGAGCCATCCGGGTTATCCGCGCTGTCCAGCAGCCCGCTCGAGCCCTTCACGCCGGCCTGCCGCTCGAGCCGTGACTCGAACGGATCGCCGAAGCCTCGAAGCACATCAAGCCAGATCCCGCCCCAGCGAGCCGCCTCCGGCCCCATCAGTCCGGCGCGCGCCCCAGCACGACTCTCGCGAAGAAGCCGCCCAGCACAGCTTCGGCCGCATCGGCCGACACGTGCTGCGGATCGGCCGTGTAATACGACTGCACGCCGTCGCACAGACACATCAGCCCGAACGCGAGCGTCTCGGCGGGCAGCAGCAGCGGCGTGCCCGCGCGCTCGGCGAAGCGCTGGATGAATTCGGCCATCTGCAGCCGCTTGCCGTGCAGGAACTGGTTGAAGCGCACGCGAAACTTCGCGTCGCGCGCCGCCTGCAGCTTCGCCTCGCCCCACAGCAGCGAATACTCGTCGTCGCGAAAGAGCGTCCGGTAGTACGCGAGCGCCATCGATTCCATCTGCTCGCGCGGCCCGCCTTCGTCGAAGATCGCCTCGAAATCGGCGCGCACCGAATCGTGATCGCGTTCGAGCAACTCGAGCAGCAGATCCGACTTGCTGCGGAAATTCGAATAGAACGCGCCGCGCGTGTAGCCGGCCGCCGCCGCGATGTCCTCGACGCTCGCGGCGACATAGCCTTTCTTCTGAAAAATCCGGTGCGCGGCAGTCAGCAGACGCTCGCGCGTCTGATCCCTGCTCTGCTCGCGAGTTAAGCGCTGTGGTTTCATGGCGCGAAGTCTAGCACCAACCCCCGTTCGGATTCAGCTTTGCATTCAGATACAACTGTGTATTAGAATCCGCGACAGTCTCCGAACGACCTCGTTCGCCGTTGTCCGTGCGCGCCTATGCCGGCGCCACTCGGGGCAAGCGCGCCGCGCTTGCCGGCCTCGTTCCGCTGTCACCTGCTCTGGGGGTTTCGTGATTCGCTCCGGTTCCCGCGCCGCGCTGCTCGTCGGCGCCGCGCTCGTCCTCGCCGCCTGTCATCCAAAGGAAGCCGCCGCGCCCGCGCCGCGCCCGGTCGTCACGCTGACCGCGCACGCCGACGGCGCGGCCGTCGCCGCCACGCTGCCCGGCGAAATCCAGCCGCGCTATGCGACGCCGCTGTCGTTCCGCATCGCCGGCAAGATCATCGAGCGCAAGGTGCGGCTCGGCGATATGGTGAAGGCCGGCCAGATCGTCGCGCTGCTCGATCCGTCCGACGTCGAGAAGAACGTCGCCAGCGCGCAGGCGCAGCTCGATGCGGCGTCGCACACGTACGCGTTCGCGAAGCAGCAGCTCGACCGCGATCGCGCGCAGGCGCGCGAGAACCTGATCGCGACCGCGCAGCTCGAGCAGACCGAGAACAGCTATGCGTCGGCACTCGCGCAGCGCGATCAGGCGCAGCAGCAGCTCGCCCTCGCGAAGAACCAGCTGCGCTATGCGACGCTCGCCGCCGATCACGCGGGCACCATCACCGCCGAGCAGGCCGACACCGGCCAGAACGTGTCGGCCGGCCAGGCCGTCTACCAGCTCGCATGGTCGGGCGACGTCGACGTCGTCAGCGACGTGCCCGAAACCGCGCTCGCCTCGCTCGCACCGGGCCATGCGGCGAGCGTCACGCTGCCGTCGCTGCCCGGCCGCAGCTTCACCGCGAAGGTGCGCGAGATCGCGCCGGCCGCCGATCCGCAAAGCCGCACCTACCGCGTGAAGCTCACGCTGGCGTCGCCCGATCCGGCCGTGCGCCTCGGCATGACCGCGAACGTCGCGTTCGACGGCGCGCCGGCTGCCTCGGGCGCGCCGACCGTCACGCTGCCCGCGACCGCGCTGTTCCATGACGGCCCGCGGCCGGCCGTGTGGGTCGTGCGCAGCGGCAACGACACGCTCGAGCTGCGCCGCGTCGACGTCGCGCGCTTCGGCGAGCGCACCGTCACCGTGTCGCGCGGGCTGCAGCCGGGCGAGCGCGTCGTCGTGCAAGGCGTGCATACGGTCAGCGCCGGCGAGAAGGTGCGGCCGGTCGCGCCGCTGCACGCGGAGGACTTCGCATCATGAGCGGCCCTCGCGAAGAAGGCCGCTTCAACCTGTCGGCATGGGCGCTGCGCCATCAGGCGCTGGTGGTCTACCTGATCGCGCTCGCGACGCTCGCGGGCATCCTCGCCTACACGCGGCTCGCGCAATCGGAAGACCCGCCGTTCACGTTCCGCGTGATGGTGATCCGCACGTTCTGGCCCGGCGCGAGCGCGCGGCAGGTGCAGGAACAGGTGACCGACCGGATCGGCCGCAAGCTGCAGGAAACGCCGGCCATCGACTTCCTGCGCAGCTACTCGCGCCCCGGCGAATCGCTGCTGTTCTTCACGATGAAGGACTCGGCGCCCGTGAAGGACGTGCCCGAGACCTGGTACCAGATCCGCAAGAAGATCGGCGACATCGGCTATACGCTGCCGCCCGGCGTGCAGGGGCCGTTCTTCAACGACGAGTTCGGCGACGTCTACACCAACATCTGGACGCTCGAAGGCGACGGCTTCACGCCCGCGCAGCTGCACGACTATGCGGATCAGCTGCGCACCGTGCTGCTGCGCGTGCCGGGCGTCGGCAAGGTCGACTACTTCGGCGACCCGGACCAGCGCATCTTCATCGAGGTGAACAACGCGCAGCTCACGCGCCTGGGCATCTCGCCGCAGCAGCTCGGGCAGGCGCTCAACGCGCAGAACGACATCTCGTCGAGCGGCGTGCTGACGACCGCCGACGATCGCGTGTTCGTGCGTCCGAGCGGCCAGTTCGACAACGTCGCCGCGATCGCCGACACGCTGGTGCGCATCAACGGCCGCACGTTCCGCCTCGGCGATCTCGCGACCGTCACGCGCGGCTACGACGATCCGCAGGTCACGCAGATGCGCGCGAACGGCCGCGCGGTGCTCGGCATCGGCGTGACGATGCAGCCGGGCGGCGACGTGATCCGGCTCGGCCGCGCGCTCGACGCGGAATCTAAACAGTTGCAGGCGCAACTGCCCGCGGGGCTGAAGCTCACCGAGGTGTCGAGCATGCCGCAGGCGGTCTCGCATTCGGTCGACGACTTCCTCGAGGCCGTCGCCGAAGCCGTGGCGATCGTGCTGGTCGTGAGCCTCGTGTCGCTCGGGCTGCGCACCGGGATGGTCGTCGTGATCTCGATCCCGGTCGTGCTCGCGGTGACCGCGCTGTTCATGTACCTGTTCGACATCGGCCTGCACAAGGTGTCGCTCGGCACGCTCGTGCTCGCGCTCGGGCTGCTGGTCGACGACGCGATCATCGCGGTCGAGATGATGGCGGTGAAGCTCGAACAGGGCTACAGCCGCGCGCGCGCCGCCGCGTTCGCGTACACCAGCACCGCGTTTCCGATGCTGACGGGCACGCTCGTCACGGTGTCGGGCTTCCTGCCGATCGCGCTCGCGAAGTCGAGCACCGGCGAGTACACGCGCTCGATCTTCGAGGTGTCGGCGATCGCGCTGATCGCGTCGTGGTTCGCGGCCGTCGTGCTGATTCCGCTGCTCGGCTATCACCTGCTGCCCGAGCGCAAGAAGCACGCGCACGAAGCGCATCTGCCTGACGATCACGAGCACGACATCTACGACACGCGCTTCTACGCGCGGCTGCGCGGCTGGATCGACTGGTGCATCGAGCGGCGCTTCGTCGTGCTGCTGATCACCGGCGTGCTGTTCGTCGTCGCGCTGATGGGCTTCACGCTGGTGCCGCAGCAGTTCTTCCCGAGCTCCGATCGCCCCGAGCTGCTGATCGATCTGCGGCTGCCCGAAGGCGCGTCGTTCGCGGCGACGCTGCGCGAGACGCAGCGCCTCGAGAAGGTGCTCGACAAGCGGCCCGAGATCGACCATGCGGTGAACTTCGTCGGCAGCGGCGCGCCGCGCTTCTACCTGCCGCTCGACCAGCAGTTGCAGTTGCCGAACTTCGCGCAGTTCGTCGTCACCGCGAAATCGGTCGAGGCGCGCGAGAAGCTCGCGAACTGGCTCGAGACGACGCTGCGCGACCAGTTCCCGAGCGTGCGCTGGCGTCTGTCGCGCCTCGAGAACGGGCCGCCGGTCGGCTACCCGGTGCAGTTCCGCGTGAGCGGCAGCGACATCGCGACGGTGCGCGCGATCGCCGAGAAGGTCGCGGCGACGATGCGCGGCGACGCGCGCACGGTGCACGTGCAGTTCGACTGGGACGAGCCGGCCGAGCGCTCGGTGCGCTTCGAGCTCGACCAGAAGAAGGCGCGCGAGCTGAACGTGACGTCGCAGGACGTGTCGAGCTTCCTCGCGATGACGCTGTCCGGCACGACCGTCACGCAGTACCGCGAGCGCGACAAGCTGATCGCGGTCGACCTGCGCGCGCCGCGCGCCGATCGCGTCGATCCGGCGAAGCTCGCGGGCCTCGCGCTGCCGACCCCGAACGGCCCGGTGCCGCTCGGCTCGCTCGGCCGCTTCACGCCGACGCTCGAATACGGCGTGGTATGGGAGCGCGACCGCCAGCCGACCATCACCGTGCAGTCCGACGTGCAGGCCGGCGCCCAGGGCATCGACGTCACGCATGCGATCGACGGCAAGCTCGACGCGCTGCGCGCGCAATTGCCGGTCGGCTATCAGATCAACATCGGCGGCTCGGTCGAGGAAAGCGCGAAGGCGCAGAGCTCGATCAACGCGCAGATGCCGTTGATGGCGATCGCCGTGTTCACGCTGCTGATGATCCAGCTGCAGAGCTTCTCGCGCGTGCTGATGGTCGTGCTCACCGCGCCGCTCGGCTTGATCGGCGTGGTCGGCACGCTGCTGCTGTTCGGCCAGCCGTTCGGCTTCGTCGCGATGCTCGGCGTGATCGCGATGTTCGGGATCATCATGCGCAACTCGGTGATCCTGGTCGACCAGATCGAGCAGGACATCGCCGCCGGCCACGGACGCTTCGACGCGATCGTCGGCGCGACGGTGCGGCGCTTCCGCCCGATCACGCTGACGGCCGCCGCCGCCGTGCTCGCGCTGATCCCGCTGCTGCGCTCGAACTTCTTCGGGCCGATGGCGACCGCGCTGATGGGCGGCATCACGAGCGCGACCGTGCTGACGCTGTTCTACCTGCCCGCGCTGTATGCCACGTGGTTCCGCGTCAAGCGCGACGAACGCGACCCGCGCGACGGGCCGCCGCACGACGGCGGCGCCGCAGCCGCACCGTCGGGAGCCTGATCATGAAACCGTCGATGGATATGAAAACGACCCTCGCCCGCGCGCTGTCGGCCGCGGCCCTCGCCGGCCCGCTCGCCGGCTGCGCCTGGTTCGCGCCGAGCGGCGAGCCGCCCGCGATGCCGTCGCCCGCGCATTACGGCGCCGCACCGCAAGTGCAGCAGACGGTCGCCGCGCAGGGCGTCGCGCAACGCTTCGACGTCGGCGCGCAGCCCGTGCCCGACTGGTGGACGCAATACCGCTGCGCTGCGCTGAACGCGCTCGTCGACGAAGGGCTGCGCAACAGCCCCACGCTGAGCGCGGCCGCGCATTCGCTCGATGCCGCGCGCGAGCAGTTGCGCGCGCAGATCGGCAGCTCGATGCTGCCGTCGATCGATGCGGGCGGCCAGGCCGTGCGGCAGCGCGCGCTCGGCGTGCCGATCCCCGCGCTCGGCGCGCCGACGCTGCTGTACGACACCTTCGTCGGCCAGCTGCAGGCGAGCTATACGCTCGACCTGTTCGGCGCGGCGCGCTTCGCGAACCGCGCGCTCGCCAAGCGCGTGGACGTCAGCGCGTTCCAGCTCGAGTCGGCGCGCCGCGCGCTCGCCGCGAACATCGTCACCGCGTCGATCACGGTGTCGGTGCTCAACGCGCAGATCGCGACCACCGAACGGCTCGTCGCGCTCGCCAACGATCAGGCGCACGACGCGCAACGTCGTTACGCGCTCGGCTCGGCGTCGCGCAGCGATGCGCTGAACGCGCAGCAAAGCGCGGACACCTTCGCCGCGAGCCTGCCGGCCCTGCGCCAGCAACGCGACACGGCGCGCCATGCGCTCGCGGTGCTGATCGGCCGCACGCCCGATCAGCCGCCGGCCGACCTGACGCTCGCCGATCTGCATCTGCCCGACGAGGTGCCGGTGGTCGTGCCGTCGGGCCTGCTGCACAGCCGGCCCGACATCCAGGCCGCCGAAGCCGGGCTGCGGGCCGCCGCGGCCGAAGTCGGCGTCGCGACCGCGCAGCTGTTCCCGCAGCTGTCGCTGTCGGCGGCGATCGGCCAGGGCGGCTTCAGCTGGCCGGCGATGCTGTCGGGCGGCGGCGCGATCTGGAACGTCGGCGCATCGCTGAGCCAGCCGCTGTTCCACGGCGGCGCGCTGCTCGCGCAGCGCCGGGCGGCGAAGGCCAGCTACGAGGCGGCCGTCGATCAGTACCGGCAGACCGTGCTGGCCGCGTTCCAGAACGTCGCCGATTCGCTCGCCGCGCTCGAGCACGATGCGCAGGCGCTGCAGGCGTCGTCGCACGCGGCGCTGTCCGCGCAAGGCGCGTACGACGACGCGGCCGCCCGCGTGCGGCTCGGCGCGTTGCCGCCATCGGCCGCGCGCGCGAGCGAGCTGCAGTACCGCAACGCGCGGCTCGACGAGATCCGCGCCACCGGCGCGCGCTTCGCGGATACCGCGCGTCTCTATCAGGCGATGGGCACGCCGCCGGCCGACGCCGCCGCGCGAACGGACACGGCCGCGAACGCCGGCCGCGCCGCGCCCAGCGACGCCGGCAACGGCGCGGGCGCCGCCGCGCCCGACACTCCGCCCGACACCGCGCCCCGGCAGAACTGACGCCGCCGGCGCGGCACGCACCCGGCGCGCGCGAGCCACCGCGCGCGCCGCGCCGCCATCTTCCGCTTGACCCTCACGTAGCGTAACGTTCGAGACTCCAGTGTGCGTACCGAACGGAGGACATCATGCGGCTGAAAGTGGGAGAACTGGCGAAACGCAGCGGGCTGACCGTCCGCACGCTTCATCACTATCACGCGATCGGCCTGCTGGCTCCTTCGGCGCGCGCCGACAACGGCTACCGGCTGTACGACCGCGACGACATCGCCCGGCTCCACCAGATCCAGGCGCTGCGCCGCTTCGGGCTGTCGCTTGCCGAGATCGGCGACTACCTGAACCAGCCCGGCACGCCGCTCGTCGAGCTCGTTGCGAAGCAGATCGCGTCGCTCGAGCGCCAGCTCGCGCAGGCGGCGCAGCTGCGCGAGCGGCTCGTGCAGTTGCACGCGCAACTTGCCGCGGGCACGGAGCCGGAACTGGCCGATTGGCTCACCACACTGGAGTTGATGACCGTGTACGACAAATACTTTTCCGAGGAAGAACTCGCGCGCATGCCGATGTACCGCAAAAGCCAGACGGGCGACGCGGAATGGGTCGCGCTCGTCGCCGACGTGCGTGCGCTGCACGACGCGGGCGTGCCGCCCGAGGACGAACGGGCGCGCGCGCTCGCCGAGCGCTGGATGACGCTGCTGGTGCGCGACACGAACAACGATCCGCGGCTGCTCGCGAAGCTGAACCTGATGCACGAGCGCGAGCCGTCGATGCAGTCGAAGATCGGCATCTCGACCGCGCTGCGCGACTACGTGCTGAAGGCGATGGCCGAAACCAAGATGCGCGTGTTCGAGAAGTACCTCGCGCCGGACGAGATCCGCTTCATGCGCGCGCACTATGGCGAGCGCGCGATGGAATGGCCGCAGCTGATCGCCGACGTGCGCGATGCGATCGACGCCGGCAGGACGCCCGCTTCGCCGGAAGGCCGCGCGCTCGCGCGACGCTGGCTCGAGCTGTTCTGCAGCTACGCGGGCACCGATCCGGCCACGCACGCGAAGTTCCGCCACGCGATGGCGACCGAGCCCGCGCTGCTGAAGAACGCGTGGACCGACGAGACGCTGCTCGGCTTCATGCGGGACGCGATGGCGCAGTTGCAGACGGCCCGGCATTGAACGACGGCGGCGGCAACGCGACGGCCGCGCGACGCGGCCGTCATTTGCCGTGTCGCGTGGCCGGCGCCGAGCCGTGCCGAGCCGTATTCAGTCGTAGTTGCGCACGCTCACGCCCCGCCAGTGCTGCAGCATGTAACGCAGCAACACCGGCGCCGCCTTCAGGTCGGCGTTCGGCACCGGCGGCGCGCCGCCGTCGAAACGCACGCCGCGGCGCGTCAGCATCTCCTCGCCGCGCAGCACGTACTTGGTCCGCTGGTCGATCAGGAAATACTTGACCGCATCGGGGCTGATGTCGCCGCGACAGCCGATCCGGTACGCGAACAGGAACTGCTTGCGGCCGTTGCCGAGCAGCTCGCGCGTCTCGATCGACGCCGGCACCACGTCGAGCACCTTGTCTTCCGCGCAGTCGGTCACGTCGTCGCGCACGGTCCAGTCCGGCGCGCCGTTCAGCGTGGCCGTCACGCGCAGATGAAGCTGGTCGTCCGCCGCGGTCTTCGCAAACGTGACGACGTGCGCGCCGGCCGTGTCGGTCCAGCGGTATTCGGCTGCATGCGCCGCATGCAGCCACGTCGCGACGGCGACGACGGCGAGCGCGCGGCTTGTGACGGCGTAGGGTTTCATCGAAGCGGCTCCGGATCGAAACGCGCCATTATCCGCATGCGCGCGCCGCGCGGCCAGCGTGCGATGCGCCACCGTCATTCGTCGCCGCGCGCGCCGAGCCCCAGCGCCTTCAGCCGCCGGTACAGCGTGCGCTCGCTGAGCCCCGTGCGCTCGGCCAGCGCCTTGCGCGTCCCGACGAATCCGCTCGCGATCCGCAGCAGTTCCGCGTCGCTCGGCGGGCTGGCCGCACGCTGCGCGTCGTGCGGCAATGCCGACGCCGCGACGAGTTCGGCAGGCAGATGCTCGACGCGGATCACGCCGTCGTCGGCGAACAGGCACGCGCGTTCGAGCACGTTGCGCAGCTCGCGGATGTTGCCGGGCCACGCATACGCATCGAGGCACGCGCGCGCCGCGTCGGTGAGCACGAACGGCCGCGCGCCTGCGTCGCCGCTGCCGGCGCGCGTATTGGCGATGCGCCGCAGGATCGATTCGGCGAGCAGCGCGACGTCGCCGCGGCGCTCGCGCAGCGCCGGCAGCTGGATCGGAAATGCGCTGATGCGGTAGTACAGGTCCTGACGGAACCGGCCGTCGTCGATCATCTCGCGCAGCGGCTTGTGGGTCGCTGCGACCAGCCGGAAATCGGCGCGCAGCGCCTCGACGCCGCCGACCCGGCGAAACGTCCCCGACTCGATCAGCCGCAGCAGCTTCACCTGCATCGGCAGCGGCACGTCGCCGATTTCGTCGAGGAACAGCGTGCCGCCCTGTGCGGTCTCGACCAGCCCGGGCTTGCGCTGATTGGCGCCGGTAAACGCGCCCTTCTCGTAGCCGAACAGCTCGCTCTCGAACAGCGTCTCGGCGATCCCCGAACAGTCGACCACCACGAACGGGCCCATCGCGCGTTCGCTCGCCTCGTGCAGCGCGCGCGCGAACAGCTCCTTGCCGGTGCCCGACTCGCCGAGCAGCAGCACCGGCAGCATCGACGGCGCGACGCGCTGCAGCGCGCCCAGTGCCGCATTGAACGCGTCGGCGCCGCCGACCAGCCCTTCCGCGCTCGGCTGCGCGGACGCGCTGCGCACCGTGGTCAGCCGCTCGACGAACGCGGTCACGTCGCCGCGCGCATCGAAGATCGGCCGCAACTCGACGTCGACGTGCTCGGGGCCGCGCGGCGTATGGTGGATGTGCAGCACGCGATTCAGGCTGCGCGATTCGATCGCCTGCTTCATCGGGCAGTGCTCGCCCGCCTGGTCGCACGGCACGGCGTAGTGATGCGACACCTCGAAGCAATGGCGCCCCACGTGCTCGACGCCGGCCACGCCGAATTGCCGCCGGTACGCGCCGTTCGCCGCGAGGATCCGGTAGTCGGGATCGACGACGATCATCGGCTGCGGGTCCTGCTCCAGATACGCGATCAGCGCGCGCACGTCGGGCGTCACGTCCCGCGGCTGGGCGGGAACGATCGGAATGATGTCGTGTTGATTCATGGGGAAGCTCGGTCACGGTCGCCCGACGGACTGCCAGGCCGACTGCCAATTCTGCCACGACACTGCCGCACATGGCAGTGCCGATCGGCCCGCAGCCGCGCGCGACGCCGCATGACGCACCGCCGCCCCACCTGAAACCCGATCCCAATCAAGCACTTGTCACATTGACCCCGATTACCGCGTCGATTGGCACGCTTCTTGAACATGGGATACGCAATTGCAGATGCAGAACCCCAGCGAGGACATAACGTGAGCCATGCCCCCCAATTGTCGGTCGAAGGCTTCTTCGACCCGGCGACCCATACCGTCAGCTACCTGTTGCTCGATACCGGCAGCCGCGCCTGCGCGTTGATCGACAGCGTGCTCGACTACGATCCGAAATCCGGCCGCACGCGCACGGACAGCGCCGACCGGCTGATCGCGCGCGTCGCCGAACTCGGCGCGACCGTGCACTGGCTGCTCGAGACGCACGTACACGCCGACCACCTGTCGGCCGCGCCGTACCTGAAGGCGCACGTCGGCGGCCAGATCGCGATCGGCTCGCACGTGCGCCGCGTGCAGGACGTGTTCGGCACGCTGTTCAATGCGGGCCCGGGCTTCGCGCACGACGGCAGCCAGTTCGACCGCCTGCTCGACGACGGCGACACGCTCGCGCTCGGCGCGCTGACGATCCGCGCGATGCACACGCCGGGCCATACGCCGGCGTGCATGACCTACTGCGTCGACGACGCGACCCAGCGCGCGGCCTTCGTCGGCGACACGCTGTTCATGCCCGACTACGGCACCGCGCGCTGCGACTTCCCCGGCGGCGACGCGCGCACGCTGTACCGCTCGATCGCGCGCGTGCTGGCGCTGCCGGCCGATACGCGTCTGTACCTGTGCCACGACTACCAGCCCGGCGGCCGCGACGTGCAGTTCGTGACGACGGTGGCCGAGCAGCGTCAGGCGAACGTCCACGTGAAGGACGGCGTGAGCGAGGACGATTTCGTCGCCATGCGCACCGCGCGCGACGCGACGCTCGACATGCCGGTGCTGATGCTGCCGTCGGTGCAGGTCAACATGCGCGCCGGCCACCTGCCCGAACCCGAAAACAATGGCGTGCGCTACCTGAAGATCCCGCTGAACGCGATCTGACGATCTGAAGCCGAGCCGCCGCCCGACCGGAGAACCCCCGACATGAACATTCGCAAGCTGACCGACACGCTATCGGTCTCCCCCCAGATCGCCGCGACCGACCTGCCCGCGCTGCAAGCGGCAGGTGTGCGCGCAATCGTCTGCAACCGGCCGGACGGCGAAGGCTCGGATCAGCCGACCGTCGCCGAGATCCGCGCCGCCGCCGCGCCGCTCGGCATCGCCGTGCACTACCTGCCGGTCGACACGGGCAAGGTCACCGACGAGCAGGCCGCGCAGTTCGGCGTGCTCGTCGCGTCGCTCGCCGGCCCGGTGCACGCGTACTGCCGCAGCGGCATGCGCTCGGCGACGCTGTGGGCGCTGTCGCAGGCCGGCTCGCGGCCGATCGACGAGATCGTCGCGACGGCCGCCAAGGCCGGCTACGATCTCGCGGCAGTCGCGTCGCGGCTCGCACGCGGCGCGGCGCAGAGCGCACCGGCCGTCGACGCGCAGCACGACATCGTGATCGTCGGCGCGGGCGCGGCCGGCGTCGCGGTCGCGTCGAGCCTGCTCGCGCGCGACGGCTCGCTCGACATCGCGGTGATCGACCCGGCCGAGATCCATTACTACCAGCCGGGCTGGACGATGGTCGGCGCGGGCGTGTTCCGGCCCGAGACGACCGCGCGCCGCATCGTCGACGTGCTGCCGCGCGGCGTGAAGCGCATCCAGGCGGCCGTCGCCGGCTTCGAGCCCGACGCGCACGCGGTCGTGCTCGACGGCTGCCGCCGCATCGGCTATCGCAAGCTGATCGTGTGCCCGGGCCTGAAGCTCGACTGGGACGCGATCGAGGGCCTCGCCGACACGCTCGGCCACAACGGCGTCACGTCCAACTATCGCTACGATCTCGCGCCGTACACGTGGCAGCTGGTGCAGGCGTTCCGCGGCGGCAATGCGCTGTTCACGCAGCCGCCGATGCCGATCAAGTGCGCGGGCGCGCCGCAGAAGGCGATGTACATGTCGTGCGATCACTGGCGGCGCAACGGCCGCCTGGGCGCGGCGAACGTCGAATTCCTGAATGCGGGCGCCGTGCTGTTCGGCGTCGCCGACTACGTGCCCGCGCTGATGGAATACGTCGAGCGCTACGACATCGCGCTGTCGTTCGGCCACAACCTGATCGCGATCGACGGGCCGGCGCGGCGCGCGACGTTCCGGCGCACGCTGCCCGACGGCAGCACGGAGACCGTCCAGCGCAACTTCGACATGATCCACGTCGTGCCGCCGCAGAAGGCGCCCGACTTCGTGCGCGCGAGCCCGCTCGCCGATGCTGCCGGCTGGATCGACGTCGACCCGGCGACGCTGCGGCACAAGCGCTTCCCGGACATCTTCGCGCTCGGCGACGTCGCCAACACCACCAACGCGAAAACCGCCGCGGCCGCGCGCAAGCAGGCGCCCGTGGTCGCGCACAACGTGCTGGCGGCGCTCGGCCGCGTGCAGGGCGACGCCGCGTACGACGGCTACGGCTCGTGCCCGCTCACGGTCGAGCGCGGCAAGATCGTGCTCGCCGAATTCCTGTACGGCGGCAAGGTCGCGCCGACCTTCCCCGCGTGGCTGATCGACGGCCGGCGTCCGTCGCGGCTCGCGTGGCTGCTCAAGGAGCGCCTGCTGCCGCCGCTGTACTGGAAGGGGATGCTCAAGGGCCGCGAATGGCTCGCGAAGCCCGCGATCGCACGTTGACCGGAAGCCGATGACATCATGCTGATTTCTCTGGTACTCGGCGGCTTCGTCGGCGCCGTGCTCGGCCTCACCGGCGCGGGCGGCGGCATTCTCGCGGTCCCGGCGCTCGTCGTCGGAATGGGCTGGCCAATGCAGCAGGCCACGCCGGTCGCGCTCGTCGCGGTGGCCGGCAGCGCCGCGCTCGGCGCGCTCGAAGGGTTTCGCCGCGGGCTCGTGCGCTACCGCGCGGCGCTGTTGATGGCGCTCGCGGGCGTGCCGCTCACCACGCTCGGCGTGCGGCTCGCGCACGTGCTGCCGCAACGCGTGCTGCTCGCGCTGTTCGCGCTGACGATGCTGATCGTCGCGGCCCGTCTGCTGCGGCAGGCACTGCGCCAAGGCGCCGGCGAGCACGACGAGTCGCGCCTGTGCGTCGGCCGCGTGAATCCCGACACCGGCCGCCTCGTGTGGTCGTGGCCGGTCGGGTTCGCGCTCGCGTCCACCGGCGCGGTGACGGGACTGATGACGGGGCTGCTCGGCGTCGGCGGCGGCTTCGTGATCGTGCCGATGCTGCGCAAGTTCACGAACGTGTCGATGCACGGCGTGGTCGCGACGTCGCTGATGGTGATCGCGCTGGTCGGCACCGGCGGCGTGCTCGCGACCTTCGTGGCGGGCACGCGCGCGCCGCTCGACATGATGCTGTGGTTCACCGTCGCGACGGCGCTCGGCATGGTAGTCGGGCGCGCCGCGTCGCGGCACCTGTCCGCGCGCCACGTGCAGGCCGGCTTCGCGATCGTGCTCGTGTGCGTGGCGCTCGGCCTGCTCGCGAAGGCCGCGTTCAGCGCATAAGCCGCGCGCAGCCTGCGCTGGCGACAAAAACGCCCGGCCCGACTCATCGTCGGCGCCGGGCGTTTTGTTGTTGCCGGTTGCGCGGCAACCGGCGCGTCGGGCGGCGCTCAGGCCGCGAAGCCCGCCATCCGCTTGCGTTGCTGGCGCAGCATCACGACGTTCGCGATCACGACGCCGGCCGTCACCGCGACGATGAACAGCGTCGCGAGCGCGTTCATCTCCGGATTCAGGCCGAGGCGCACGCGCGAGAACACGACGAGCGGCAGCGTCGTCGAGCCGGGACCCGACAGGAACGCCGACAGCACGAGGTCGTCGATCGACAGCGTGAACGACAGCAGCCAGCCGGCCACCAGCGCCTGCGAAATCAGCGGCAGCGTGATCGTGAAGAACACTTTCAGCGGCGTCGCGCCGAGATCGAGCGCGGCTTCCTCGAGCGACGGGTTCAGCTCGCGCACGCGCGACTGCACGATGATCGCGACGTACGAGATGCACAGCATCACGTGGCCGAGCCAGATCGTGAACACGCCGCGCTCGGCCGGCCAGCCGATCCACTTCGCGAGCTCGATGAACAGCAGCAGCAGCGAGATGCCCTGAATCACCTCGGGGATCACGAGCGGCGCGTTGATCATCCCGCTGAACAGCGCGAAGCCGCGGAAGCGCCCCATCCGCGCGAGCACGAAGCCGGCCCAGGTGCCGATGAACACCGACGCGAACGCGGTCAGCACGCCGATCTTCAGCGACAGCCACGCGGCCGCGAGCAGCTCGTCGTCCTGCACGAGCGCCGCGTACCAGCGCAACGAGAAGCCCGACCACACGGTGACGAGCTTCGACTCGTTGAACGAGTAGACGATCAGGCTGACGATCGGGATGTAGAGGAACGCGAAGCCGGCGAACAGCGCCGCGAACTGCAGGAAACGATTCGGCTTCATCGACGGCGGCCCTCCTGCTCCTTCGCCTGGAAGTGCTGGAACATCGCCATCGGCACGAGCAGCAGCAGCACCATCGCGCAGGTCACGGCCGACGCCATCGGCCAGTCTGCGTTGTTGAAGAACTCATTCCACATCACGCGGCCGATCATCAGCGTGTTCGCGCCGCCGAGCAGCTCCGGAATCACGTACTCGCCGACCGCCGGGATGAACACCAGCAGGCAGCCCGCGATGATCCCGTTCTTCGACAGCGGCAGTGTGATCTGCACGAACGCCTTCCACGGCCGCGCGCCGAGGTCGTACGCCGCCTCGAGCAGGCGCAGGTCCATCTTCACGAGGTGCGCGTACAGCGGCATCACGAGGAACGGCAGATACGAATACACCATCCCGATATAGACCGCGTAGTTGGTGCGGTACAGCTCGATCGGCGTGTGCGTCAGGCCGATCCACATCAGGAAGTTGTTCAGCAAGCCGTTGTTCTTGAGGATCCCGATCCACGCGTACACGCGGATCAGGAACGACGTCCAGAACGGCAGCATCACGCCCATCATCAGCAGGTTGCGCGTGGCCGGGTTCGAGCGGGCGATGTAGTACGCCATCGGATAGCCGATCAGCAGGCACAGCAGCGTCGTGATCGCGGCCACCACGACCGAGTTCACGTAGGTCGCGAAGTACAGGCTGTCGGTGAGCAGGAACGCGTAGTGCGACAGGTTCAGCGCGATGTGCAACACGCCGTCCGTATAGGACGCGAGCTCCGTATACGGCGGGATGCCGAGCTGCAGCTCCGCGAAGCTGATCTTCACGACCAGCACGAACGGCACGAGGAAGAACAGCACGAGCCACGTGTACGGCCCCGCGACGACCGCCGTGGCGCCCGTCAGGTTGAAGCGCCGCACCGGCCACGAGAACATCGACTTGAGCGCGTTCATGACGTCAGCACCACGCCGGCGGTCGCGCTCCAGCGCACGTAGATCTCGTCGCCGAGCGCGGGCGTTTCGAGCTCGCTGATCGCGAGGCTCGACACGTTCGCGATCACCGTCTTGCCCGCGTCGAGCTTCACGTGATACAGCGAATAGCCGCCCATGTACGCGACGTTGGCGATCCGGCCGTGCGCCCAGTTGAACGCGCCTTCGGGCGGCTTGCGGGTCAGCGCGATGCGCTCGGGGCGCACCGACACCGTGACCGGCATCCCGAGCGGGCCGGTGATGCCGTGGCTCACGTACAGCCGGCTCGGCAGCTCGGGCGATTCGATGTACACGTAGTCGGGTTCGTCCTCGACGGTGATGCCCTCGAACAGGTTCGTCGAGCCGATGAACTCGGCCGAGAAGCGGCTGTTCGGATATTCGTAGACCTCGCTCGGCGAGCCGATCTGCACGATCTGCCCTTCGCTCATCACCGCGAGCCGGTTGGCCATCGTCATCGCCTCTTCCTGGTCGTGCGTGACCATGATGCAGGTGACGCCGACCTTCTGCAGGATGTTGACGAGCTCGATCTGCGTACGCTGGCGGATCTGCTTGTCGAGCGCCGACATCGGCTCGTCGAGCAGCAGCACCTTCGGACGCTTGACCAGCGAGCGTGCGAGCGCGACGCGCTGCTGCTGGCCGCCCGACAACTGATGCGGCTTGCGCTTCGCGTACTTGCTCATCTGCACGAGCTCGAGCGCGGCGGCCACACGCTCCTTCAGCTCGGCCTTCGGCGTGCCTTCCTGCTTCAGGCCGTACGCGACGTTCGCCTCGACCGACATGTGCGGGAACAGCGCATACGACTGGAACATCATGTTCACGGGCCGCTTGTACGGCGGCATTTGCGCGAGGTCTTCGCCGTCGATCAGGATCTTGCCCGACGTGACCGTCTCGAGGCCGGCGAGCATCCGCAGCAGCGTCGACTTGCCGGAACCCGAGCTGCCCAGCAGCGCGAACAGCTCGCCCTGGCGCACCGTGAGGTTCACATTGCGGACCACTTCGGTTTCGCCGAACTTCTTGACGACGTCGACGATCTGGACAAAGTTCTCCGCGCGCGACGCGGCGCCGGAAGAAGGAACGAAGGACGGCGCACCCGCGACCGGCGCGCCCGACTGGCTATTCATGATGTGCTGCTTCTCTCCTGCGTTTGACGAACAAAGCCCCCGGGGACACCAGGGGCTTCATGACTGCTGGCTCACCGCGGCGCGCGTCAGCGGCCCGATTTCAGCTCGGTCCACAGACGGGTCTGCAGACGCTGGATTTCAGGCGGCAGCGGCTTGAGCAGGAACAGCGTCTTCACGACGTCGGCCGGCGGATAGACGGCCGGGTCGTTCGCGACGTCCGGGCGCACGTACTTGCGCGCTTCGGCGTTCGCGCTCGGGTAGTACACGGCGTTGGTGATCGCCGCGTGCACCTTCGGATCCTCGATGTAGTTGATCCATTGCAGCGCGGCGTCCTTGTTCTTCGCGTCCTTCGGGATTGCCATCACGTCGAACCACACGGGCGCGCCGCCCTTCGGGATGTAGTACTCGACCTTGTACGGCTTCTTCGCTTCGACCGCGCGATGCTTCGCGATCACGACGTCGCCCGACCAGCCGAACGCGAAGCAGATGTCGCCGCCGACCAGGTCGTTGATGTAGCCCGACGAGTTGAACTGCGTGATGTACGGACGGATCTTCTTCAGCACGTCCATCGCGGCCTTGTAGTCGGCCGGGTTCGTGCTCATCGGATCCTTGCCGATGTAGTGCAGCGCCGCCGCGAACATCTGGTCCGGCGCGTCGAGCACCGACACGCCGCAGGTCTTCAGCTTCGAGATGTTTTCCGGCTTGAACAGAATGTCCCAGTTGTCGAGCGGCACCTTGCCGAGCGCCTGCTGCGCCTTCGTCAGGTTGTACGCGAGACCGGTCGTGCCGTATGCCCACGGCACCGAATACTTGTTGCCCGGATCGGCGCCGGCGACCAGCGCCATCAGCTGCGGATCGAGGTACTTGAGGTTGGGGAGCTTCGACTTGTCGAGCGGCGCGAAGATGCCGGCCGCGATCTGCTTGCCCGCGTAGTTGCTGGTCGGCACGACGATGTCGTAGCCCGAGCTGCCGGTGAGCAGCTTCGCCTGCAGCGTGTCGTCGCTGTCGTAGTTGTCGTAGCGGACCTTGACGCCCGTCTGCTTCTCGAAGTTCGGGATCGTGTCCTTCGCAATGTAGTCCGACCAGTTATAGACATTGAGCTGCGTATCCTTCGCCGCCGCCGCCGATGCACCCACGCACAGCGCGAGCGCTGCGAACCGGCCCACTACTTTTGCTTTCATCCCGCTCTCCCTCCGACCGGACCGTTTGTCCGGCTGCCGTCTGCCTCATCATGGCGGCGCAGTTGGGCGCGCCGCCCCCCGAAAACCCCGAACGCTATCATCATTCGCGCCCGGTCACAAAAAAATCATGCCCGTGTCGCGCAAACGGAACACATTGCCGCCACCGGCCGCTCAGGCGGCGCGCGCAGCAACGCATCCCGGGGAATTCTATCGGGTAATCGGCGTCTGTCCATGGGGAAAACAAGGCGGCGGTGAATCGGCGTGCGAGTCGTGCTTGCGGGCGCGCAGGGCACGCCAAGGTTGCGATCGGGTCGCGAGCGCGTAGGCGCTCAGTGGGTGACGTCGCCGCATGCCGTGCCGTGCTGGACGGCCGATGTGGATCGGCGCCCGGTCAGCCGCACGCGCGGTCGGGCGACGCGCCGTGCGCCCGGATGGCGGCTCGCCCGGGTCGAGCCATGCCGATGCATTAAAATGACGCCCCGTCGACTCCACCGCGCGAACCCTTCAGATGGCCTCCAATCTCCACGACCTGCCCGACAGCCCCTGCATCGGCGTGTGCTCGACCCTGTTCGACGAAGTGTGCAAGGGGTGCGGCCGTACGGCCGCCGAGGTATCGAACTGGGTGTTCCTCAGCGACGAAGAAAAGCGCGTCGTATGGGAACGCATCACGCGCGACGGCACCGCGATGCGCTTCCAGTACGACAAGCTGTAAGACGACGCGCGTCGATACGTACCGCTCGCGCGGCCCGTGAACGGCAACGCCGCTGCCGGTTAATCGCGACGCCGGCGTGTTCCGGCAGCGCGACGTACGCGTCCCGCTTGCCGCCGCGCGCTGCGTGCTCCGGCCCCACCCGCAACGGCGCTGCATAAAAAAAGAGCGGCATGCCGACTGCCATGCCGCCAACCCCAACTCAGTTTGTTGCTCTGCTCGCTTAGAACTTCATCCCGACGCCGATACCGACGATCAGCGGATCGATGTGCAGCGTGCCGATGCCCTTGTCGCCGAGCGTCGCGTCGGTGCTCATCCAGATCTTCTTCAAGTCGACGTTCATGAACACCTTCTTGGTGAGTTGCACGTCGACGCCGAACTGCAGCGCCGGACCGAAGCTGCTCTTGTTGATCGACACGCCCTGGCCGCCGACATTCAGACCGTTGTTGTAGAAGTACGTGTAGTTCAGACCCGCACCGACATACGGACGCACCTTGCCGGCGTGGTTGAAGTGGTATTGCAGCAGCAGCGTCGGCGGCAGCACGCCCACGCCGCCGAGATTGCCCAGGCTCGACGTGACCTGATGGCGCGACGTGCCGAGGATCAGCTCGACCCCCAGGTAGTCGCGGATCATGTACGTGAAGTCGAGTTCAGGCACGATCGCGTTGTTCACGCCGGTGTTGATCGCGCCCAGCGTGTCGCTGCCGCGCTCGTTCGGCTGAATGCTGATCGCGCGCAACCGCACCAGGACGTCACCCTGATTGATACCGTCGCCCGCGGAAGCCGCGTGGGACAGCGAAGGCATCGCGATAAGGCTGGCCGCGACGGCGGTGGTGGTGACAAATGTTTGAATCGCTTTATGCATGGTACGGACCCCCAAAGAATGGATACCATTCTCCCAATAGGGTCTTTTTTTCATCTTGATATCGATCAAGCGAGCGTAAACATGGGGCGGTTTGCCGCAGGCTCTGCGACACGGCCCGTCAGCAACAGCTCGAGCAGATCGCGCACGCTGCGGATCGCCGTGCCGAACGGCAGCGCTTCGCGCCCGCGGAAGAACAGCCCGTTCGCAACGTCGCCGCGCAACGCGGCCGCGAGCCGCGTGTCGATGCAGAAGTGCCCGAACTTCTCGATGCCGTCGCGCAACCCGCATACGCTCAGGCATTCGAGCGCGGTCGGGCAGCGTTGCTTGAACGCGCCGAGCTTGCTGCGGATGCGCGCCTCGTTACGCAGGTATCGATCGAGCCATGGGGTTCGGACCGCGCGCGCCGGCAGACCGGTCACGCTGACGAATTCGACGATGTCGTCGGGCACCGCATCGGCCAGCACGCGCTTGAAGTTCGGATGCGCATCGCCTTCTTCCGTCACCGCGAACGGCGTCCCGATCTGCACGCCGTTCGCGCCGGCCGCGAGCGCCGCGCGCACCGCGTCGTGGCTGCCGATCCCGCCCGCAACGATCAGCGGGATCGTGTCGCGCTCGAGTCCTAGCGTGGCCATCACCTGCGCCGTCTCGTCGAGCACGCGCGCAAAATCGAATCGGGCGTCGTGCATGTCGTCGATCTGCGTGACGCCGAGGTGGCCGCCCGCATAGGCCGGATGCTCGATCACGATCGCGTCGGGCAGCCGGCCCTTCTTCATCCATTTCTTCAGCACCAGCGCGATTCCGCGGCTGTCCGACAGAATCGGAATCAGCGCGATGTCGTGGCCCTGGGTGAGATCGGGCAGATCGAGCGGCAGGCCCGCGCCCATCACGATCGCGTCCGCGCCCGCGTCGCACGCGACGCGCACGTAGTCCGCATGGGCGCTCACCGCCTTCATCACGTTGACGGCGATCATCCCGCGCCCTTCGCTGTAAGTCTTCGCGAGGCGAACCTCGCGCGCGAGCGCCTCGAGGTTCGCGGCCTCGAGCGTCGCCCGGTCGGGATGCGCGCGACAGCGCGCGAGCAGATCCGCGTGGTGATGACGCAGGTCGATGCTCGCGATCGTGCCGAGCGCGCCCTCGCGCGCGACGGTGCCCGCAAGGCGGTGCGCGGACACGCCTACGCCCATGCCGCCCTGCACCACCGGCAGTAGCGTGCGCCCGCGAATCGTGAGCGGCGGGAAGGGAGTGGGTACGGTCATCTGGAGCCTCGTCGAAACATCGGAACAGCGATGATCGACGATCCACCGGTGTGCATCTTGATGGCCGTCAACAAAAAAACGGCACGCGAGCGTGCCGTGGCGAGCGATGTGGCGTGAAACGCGTCAGGACGGATTCGCCGGCCTGAGCTGCATCGACTTGTATTCCAGGTACTCCTCGAGCCCGTACACGCCGTTCTCGCGGCCGTAGCCCGACTGCTTGTAGCCGCCGAACGGCGCGGCGCTGTTCCAGCTGCCGCCGTTGATGTCGACCTGCCCGGTGCGGAGCCGGCGCGCGACGCGCAGCGCCCGCTCGTCGCTGCCCGCCCATACCGCGCCGCCCAGCCCGTACGGCGTGTCGTTCGCGATGCGCACCGCTTCGTCTTCGTCGCGATACGTGATGATCGACAGCACCGGCCCGAAGATTTCCTCCTGCGCGATCGCCGACGTCGGGTCGACGCGGCCGAACACCGTGGGCTTCACGAAGAAGCCCTTCGTCAGCCCGTCGGGCAGGCCCGTGCCGCCCGTCACGAGTTCGGCGCCGTCGTCGATGCCGCGCTGGATGTAGGCCTGCACGCGCTGCTGCTGCACGGCCGACGCGAGCGCGCCGAGGCGCGTCGTCTCCTGGCGCGGGTCGCCCGCGACATAGGCTTCGGCGGCCGCCTTCGCGAGTGCGCGCGCGTCGTCGTAGCGCGCGTGCGGCACCAGCATGCGCGTGTGCGCGGAACAGGTCTGGCCTGCGTTGAGGAAGCACGCGTTGACCGTGCCCTTCACCGCCGCCGGGAAATCGGCATCGTCGAGGATCACCGCTGCCGACTTGCCGCCGAGCTCCAGCGCGACGCGCTTGACGGTCGCCGCCGCCAATTCGGCCACGCGCTTGCCGGCGCGCGTCGAACCGGTAAACGACACCATGTCGACCTCGGGATCGGTGGCCAGCACCTCGCCGACCACCGGGCCGTATCCGCACACGAGGTTGAACACGCCGGCCGGCAACCCGGCTTCGTGGATCGCCTCGGCGAGCATGAACGCATTGAGCGGCGCGACCTCGGACGGCTTCAGGACGACCGTGCAGCCGGCCGCGAGCGCCGGCGCGACTTTCAGCGTGATCTGGTTGAGCGGATAGTTCCACGGCGTGATGGCCGCGACGACACCCACGGGCTCGCGCACCACCAGCGAATTGCCGACCTTCGCCTCGAATTCGAACGACTCGGCGAGTTTGGCGTATGCCTTCCAGTTGTAGACCGGCGCGCCGACCTGGATCGCGCGCGACAGCTTGATCGGCATCCCGACCTCGCCGGTGATCGATTGGGCGAGCTCCTCGCTGCGGGTCTGCAAGCGCTCGACGATCCTGCGCAGGTAGCCGGCGCGCGTCGCGGGCGGCGTCGCGGCCCACGCGTCGAAGGCGGCGCGCGCCGCGCGGACCGCGTGCCGTGCGTCCGTCGCCGCACCTTCGGGAATCCGGCCGAGCACCGCCTCGGTGGCGGAGTCGATCACGTCGATGGTGCCGGCTCCGGCCGGTTTGCACCATGCGCCGTCGATGTAGAACTGATCGTAGATTTTCATCGCTTCCTGTCTCCCGGAAAACGGCCATTCTAACGACGGTGCGACGGGTGCGGCGACGCGTGGGAAGCCGACGCGGCCGACCCGCTGCGGGCGCGCGGTGGGGCTGCGGTGCGCGCGCCGCCGGCCCCGGGTTCGACCTTCCGAGCCGAGCCCGCGACGCCGGTGCGCCAGGTGGCGCGCATCGTGCTATGTTTTTAGTATCGGCGCCGGCCGCTGCACGCCGCGCCACCCGGAATCGATGCCTTTCGTGAGCGCTGCCATGACCGACGCATCCCGTACCCTCGGCTCGCAAGACCGCCTCGAGCTGCTGTGCTGGCTCACCTGCGGCAATCTCGGCGCGTTTTATCTGAATGAATGCTGGCCGGACGCGGCGTTCCAGGTTCAGGCCGCGCACCGCTGGCTCGACCGCCATCGCCGGCAGTCCGACTGGCTCGCGCTCGCGAAGCTGGCCGCGCTCGCGCAGGACATCGCGAAACGGCACGCGAGCTTCGTCGACGCGTCCTGGGCGCGCGACGCCGTCGAGGAGATCGTTGATACCGACGATCTCGACTACCGCGCGAAACTCGTGCAGCGCGTGTACGAAGACTGCTGCAAGGCGCTCGCCGACAAACGGCTCGCCGACTAAGCGTCGGCGCACGCACGCGCCGGCGTGCGCGTCACACGATCGGCAGCCGCTGCGTCGATTTCAGCTGCCGCAGCGACAGGTTCGAGCGAATGCTCAGCACGCCAGGCAGCTTGCGCAATACCCTTTCGACGAAATGGCTGTAGTCGTCGAGATCGGCTGCCACGACCTGCAGCAGGAAATCCGCTTCGCCGGTCGTGTTGTCGCAGGCGAGCACGTTCGGGCTCGCCTGGATCAGGCGCTCGAACTCCGCGGTCACCACCTCGCTGTGCTGCGTGCAGACGATCTGCACGAACGCCATCACGCCGAACCCCAGCTTTCTGCGATCGAGCCGCGCGTGATAACCGGCGATCAGCCCCGCTTCCTCGAGCCGGCGCAGCCGGCGCCAGCACGACGTCTCGCTCAGCGAGAATGCCTCTGCCAGGCGCGCGTTCGACACGCGCCCGTCCTGCTGCAGCATGTCCAGCATGCCGCGATCGATCCTGTCCAGTTGCTCCATGAAAGCTCCTTGCGGCAATCGCACGATCGTCGAAAGGCTATCTCAGAATCGTGCGCTTCTCAATCGCAAGACGAAAGAACAATCCACCATTGCCGCGCTATATTGAAAGAGTCATTCGACCCAGGAGGAGATCGTGAAAGCAGTCGTTTATGAAGCGTTCGGCGCGGCGCCGCGGCTGATGGACGTGGACGATCCGAGGCCGGCACCCGACGGCGTCGTGATCGAGGTGAAGGCGACCGGCGTGTGCCGCAGCGACTGGCACGGCTGGATGGGACACGATCCGGATATCGTGCTGCCGCATGTGCCGGGCCACGAACTGGCGGGCGTGGTGGTCGCGGCGGGCGCGGCGGTCACGCGCTGGAAGGCCGGCGACCGCGTGACGGTGCCGTTCGTCGGCGGCTGCGGCCATTGCCCGGAATGCCACTCGGGCAATCAGCAGGTCTGCGAGCGCCAGTTTCAGCCCGGCTTCACGCACTGGGGCTCGTTCGCGCAATACGTCGGCATCCACCACGCGGACCTGAACCTCGTGCGGCTGCCCGATGCGCTCGACTTCCCGACCGCGGCGAGCCTCGGCTGCCGGTTCGTGACGTCGTTTCGCGCGGTCGTCGACCAGGGGCGCACGTCGGCCGGCCAGTGGGTGGCCGTGCACGGCTGCGGCGGCGTCGGCCTGTCGGCGATCATGATCGCGAACGCGATCGGCGCGAACGTCGTCGCGATCGACATTTCCGAGCGTGCCCTAACGCTCGCGCGCGCGCTCGGCGCGGCGGCGACCGTCGATGCGTCGCAGGTGACGGACGTCGTCGACGCGGTGAAGGAGATCACGCGCGGCGGCGCACACGTCTCGCTCGATGCGCTCGGCCATCCGACCACCTGCTTCAACTCGATCAGCAACCTGCGCCGGCGCGGCAAGCACGTGCAGGTCGGGCTGATGCTCGGCGAACACGCGACGCCGGCCGTGCCGATGAGCAAGGTGATCGCGCACGAACTCGAGATTCTCGGCAGCCACGGGATGCAGGCGCATCGCTACGGCGCGATGCTCGACATGGTGCATGCCGGCAAGCTCGCGCCGGAGCGCCTGATCGGCAAGGAAATCAGTCTCGGCGAGTCGATCGACGCGCTGATGAACATGGATCGGTTCGAAGGCGCCGGAGTGACGGTGGTGACGGATTTTTCGGGCTGAGGGGGGCTAACGGTTAGCGGTTCACGATTCATGGCCGCCGTGCTCGCATATCTCAACGTGAGCTTCCCTCGGTTTTTCGCCTTCCAACGGTCCTGAGTTATGCAGCCGCATTCTTGGTCTGCTGAGCGTTGATCCAGTCCTGAAGATACCTTTCCGGAGACACAAAGCCGAGCGACGAATGACGACGAGTGCGGTTGTAAAACACTTCGATGTATTCGAACAGATCGGCCTTCGCGTCCTGATGCGTCCGGTAGCGCGTGGCGTGAACCCGTTCGTTCTTCAAGCTGTTGAAGAAGCTTTCCGTTGGAGCAATGACGCTCCTATGTCAAGTGGTACGGGCTGAATCGGCTAAGTCGGCAAGAATGAGCGGGTACATCTCCCTGACGATATAACGCTTCAGACAGCGATGAATTTCCTTGTTCGACATTCCTTCCTTGGTCCGTCGCTCGACGTATGCGCGGGTTCTCGGGTCACTGCGCATTCGCACCATGGCAATGGTCCACAAGGCGTTGTTCGCAGCGCGGTCGCCGCCTCGATTCAGGCGATGTCGGACCGTTTTTCCGGAAGATGCTTGCAATGGACTCGTGCCACAAAGCGCGGCGAGCGCGGCATCGCTTTTCAACCGTTCCGGATTGTCGCCTGCAACGGCAACAAGCACTGCCGCCGTTTGAGGCCCAACACCGAATCGTTCCCGAAGCCGTCTGGCATGCTTGAGGGTTAGTTGTTCGAGCATCGCATCGAGCGTCGTGAGTTCTTCCGCCAGCGCGAGATAGCGCTTTGCCAACAAGCGCAGCGTGGTGGCCAGAGTCTGCAACATCGGCGTGTTACCCAACGAGCGCAGCCGTGAGCAGTTGGCAACGCATTCGGCGGTCTTTGTCTTCAGAAGGCGTTCGCGGATGTCCTGCGGCGCGCTCACCAGCAAGGCTCGCAACTGATTGATCGCCTGCGTCTTGGCTTTGACGGCGCTGCGACGAGCAACGGAAACAGCTCGCATTGCTTCGGCCGCCCCAGATTGCTCTTTGGGAATCGCAGTTGCCTTCCCGGCGAGGACCGCACGCGCGGCGTTTTCTGCATCGGTCGGATCGGACTTTCCGCGCGATCGACGCGCAGCCCGATCCGGACGATTGACCTCCAGCACCTCAATCTCGTGATCGCGCAACACGCGGGCAAGGCCTGCGCCATAGGTGCCGGTACCTTCAACGCCAGCCCGACGCAGGTGACCGAGAGAATTCGCCCAGGTCAGCAGCTTGAGATATCCCGCGGTCTCGGCCGGCACCGAAAGGGTTCCAAGGAGTTTTCCTGTTTCGCTGATTACTGCTCCGACATGTGTATCGAGATGCGTGTCGACGCCCAGGATGACTTCGTGTTGTTCCATGCGTGTTTCCGTCGTGGTGGACGCATCGCCAATCCCACTCGCTGGACAGGACACTCACGGTGCAGGACAAAGCTCCTATCAGGTCACAAACGCTGGGCCCGGCAACGCTCGGGGAACGCCGGAGCTCGATCGACAGGTCAATGCCAAGGCAACTCGGCCAATCCCAGCACGGGTCAGATCGATCCGACGTTCGAGGCGTATTCTGAACTGAGTATCCCAACAGTTTCCCTTGCGACTCATTGAGCAGCGCATGCCGTAGGCGCTCAGCTTGCGCTGGAACTCGTGACTCGCGTATTGGCTGCCTCTATCCGAATGGCACAGTGCACCCGGCGCGGGACGGCGGCGGAACCAAGCCATCGTCAGCGCGTCCGTCACGAGACCCGCCGTCATGCGCGGCTTGATCGACCAGCCCACCACCTCCCCGTTGAACAGGTCGAGCACCACGGCCAGGTACAGCCAGCCCTCGTCGGTCCAGATATATGTGATGTCCGAGCTGAACACCTGATTCGGCGCGGCGGGCGTGAACTCGCGGTTCAACAGGTTTGGCGCGACCGGCAGCTTGTGTTTCGAATCGGTCGTCACCCGGTAACGACGCTTGTGCCGCGCCCGGATGCCATGCTCACGCATCAGCCGTTCCACGCGCTCCTTGCTGGCCGGAAAGCCTCGATCACGGATTTCCTCAGTCATGCGCGGCGAACCGTATGCTCCTTTGACCTCGGCGTGCACCGTCCAGATCAGCGTCAGCAATTGCGTGTCCGTCAGTCGCGTTCGCCCCGACTTGCCGCCGCGCTTCCACGCGCGATAACCGTTCACGCTGACCGACAACACCCCGCACAGCGACGACAGCGGATACTGCCCGACCTGCTGGTCGATCCAGGCATACCTCACAGCAGGTCCTTCGCGAAGTATGCTGCCGCTTTTTTTGCGATCTCAAGTTCCAGTTGCAGGCGCTTGATCTCGGCGCGCATGCGCGAAAGCTCCATCTGCTCCGGCGTAACTGGCTTCGCTCCGGCTCCATTCAGCTTGCCCGACGCCTCGGCCTTTACCCAGTGGCGCAGCGTCTGCTCCGACATGCCCAGTTCCCGGGCCACCACAGCAAAGCCCTGGCCGTCCTTGACCCGCTGCACGGCTGCAACCTTGAATTCCGGCGTGTACGATTGTTTCGGTACCTTGAACATCCCTGATTCCCTTCCTTTCCGTCGAGTTTATACATGACTCGATGGAAGGCGAAATTTCAGGGGAAGCTCAGTATGGACACGCGGGTGCTCGGCCCGTTGTCGAATGAATCTCGTCAAACTCTGCGGTGAGCCGTCGCGTCAGTTCAAGGTCCTCACGCGCACCTGCTTCTTCGAAATGCCACTGCGCAGGAAGGATCGCCGTCGGCAAGCCGCCGAGCTTCACCCGCGCTTCCCATTTGCCCGTTGGGTCGAGTTCGAGCAGCCACGCACGTAGCTCTTTCACCTTTGTCGCAATATTCATGGACTCGGTCCCGAGCATCTCAGTCACGTCCGCACGACTGATCGGCTGCGATAGAAGCGGGATCAACGCCTCCATCTTCTGTGCATGACGCCCGTACAACGGCGTACCGTGCAACCGCGTGAATTCGCGATTGCACGTCCTGCACAAGAAGCGCGGAATTCGCTGACCGCTCAACGCGTTTCGGTATCCTTGAATGCCGACATGTACGGAGCCGCAATGGAAACACGGCGGACGCGGCTCCGAATTTGACGACACCAACGCATCGATATGCCGCTGCAGAAATGCGGTCAGTTCACGATCTTCCTGCGTTGAATGTTGTCGAGAGGTCTTCATTGTCAACATACAAATTGCGCTGCTCACCGCGACCACTCAAAGCTGCACCGTGACCTGAAATCCGACCGTCCAACGTGCTGTCGGAAATCCGGACGTCCTCTCGTCAACACTCGTCAAATCCAGTGAGCGAATTTCGCTACGGCCATCACTGCACTGAACAAAGCCAACGAAAAACAAATTTTCTTGTTGAGCAACCAACGCGGCACCCGCTCACGTTGCGCGATACTCAGTCCCTGAGCGCCAAGGGCGAAGTAGAAAAAAATGCCTACCGCCGCGACCCAACCCACCACGTCGTAAAGCGGTCCAAATATCTGGCTCCCGTACGTCTGCGCCATCGTGTCCGTCCTTGTATCGATGCTCTAGAATTGCGCCGTCACCTGAAACCCGACCGTCACACGCGCAGTGGGAAATCCCGACGGCTTGTAGACCGGCGCACCGGCGAACAGGTCATAGCCGTAGCCGCCGAAATGTGTCGATACACTGCCTTTGACGCCGATCACCGCCCCGGCCAACTGCGTACCGACCAACGCAACCGGCTGCGGCCCCCAAACGCGGCCGTAATCCAATCCCGCATAAATCGCCTGTCCGGTCTGTCCGATCGGCATCTGCAGTTCGTTGCGCCAGTAGAAGCCGCGCGCCGCCGCCAGCATCGTTTCGCCGTCGAAACCGCGAACTGTGTAGCGACTGCCGATCGTCAAGTCATCGATGTAGTACAGCGAGTTCCCGGTATATTGGCCGTGGATGCTCGTCACGTATCGGAACGGCTGCTTCGCGATCGCGAAAGGCACCGACAGGTTCGCATCGAGTACCGCCATCTTGAAACGGTAAGTCGGACCTCCACCGGCAGCAAGAATGTCGTCCCGCGCACCCAAGCCCCCGACGCCCTGTCGGAACGCAAGCGTACCGTCGAACTGCGCCCCGTCGAAATAGTGACGGTCGGTCAGACCGAATTCAAAGAACGTGTTGTTACGACGCTGCTGCGGGATTTCCGTATCTTCGATGAAGCTCTGACCGAAGCGACGGGACAAGCGGACATAGCCGCCGAACACGTCGTTCTGACTGCGGGCAAGCACTCGGGCAAGCTTGAAATCGATCGTCTTCGAATTGCCGCTCGCGACGAACGTTTGATTCACGCCCGCGATTTGCTGGTAGTACGTGTTCGTGTAGGCCGATAACGTTGCGGTCCAGTAGCCCCACGGGATCAAATAAAAACCGTTCCAGCCGTGGGAACCAAGGCGCTTGTCGCCGAGTTCAAGGTCTTGGCTCACGCCGACGTTGAAGATGTCATTCAGGCCGAGCGGGTTATCGATACCGAGCGACAGGTTGCCCTGTAACTTGCCGGTCGCGCGTGTGCCTGAGTTGTCGATCGATGCAACGACTGTCCACGGCTTGCCACGCTTCACATCGAGCACGACATCGCTTTCGCCCGGTACGTCACCCGGAACAATCTGCATCGATACGTCTTGGCTCTGTACGCGCTTCATCTGCTCCAAACCTTGCTCAAGGTCGCGCAGGTTCAACAGTTCGCCGTCGCGTGTTGGAAACGCGGTTTTCCATGTGCCGCGCAGTTTTTCATCAGCGAAACGCACGTGACGAATCACACCGGGAATCAGCGAGACTTTCAACGTACCGGACGACAAATCCTGTTCCGGCAGCAATACGCGTGTCGTGATGTACCCACGCGACAAGATGTCTTGCGACAATGCCTTGACGAGTACATCCAACCCTTGCTTGCCTACGCACTGCCCCGTGTAGTGTTCGAGCCATTCACGAGCGAACGCGAAGCGATCCATCGGCAGCGCAGATGCACCCTGCGCTTTCACGCCATCAGGAAGCGAATCGGGCACGCTGACCATGAAATGATCAATGTGGAAGCATGGCTGTTCGCTCGGCAGCGTTGGATAGCCTGCACGTGCTTCGATACTCGAACGGACTCCCGGCGCGGAAACGGTTCGTTCACGCTCGCGTACTTCCTCCTGCTGACGAGCCTGTTGATCGTTGCCAACCGGCTGGACCGACTGTGCCATCGCGCAGGTTGACGCAATAAGCAGCGATCCGGCAAAAAAACTACCCCCTCGGATTTTCTTCTTCATGTATTTGCTTCTCTCGATTACGCGTATCGCGTGACCATCCAAACCCCCATCAGGATGACGACAGCACCGACGACTTGCATCGGCCGCAACAGGGATTCGTGTAGCGCCGTGAACGACAACACCACGAGCATAGAAATCGCCACCATCGTCGGATACGCGACGCCAAGCGTTGTTTTGCGCAGCGCGATGGCGTAAAGGAGAAACCCGACGCCGTAGGCACCGACAGCTGCCCCACGGGCGATCCACGGCAATATGCTCGACTCACCAAGTGTGAGTCCCTTGAGGGCAGCAACTCGGAGCAATATGCTCGCGAGACCACCGAAAAGACCACTTGCGACAACGATCAGCCAGTTCACCGTGCAGCCTCCGCTACTACCGCTAGATCGGACCGCGGACTGGCGTTTATGCGGGCGTCATCGGACGCGCTCGCATCCTCACCGAAAATCGCGTTGAACCGGTTCGCGCCATGTAGAGCAATCAGTACGATGGCGGGAAATACGACCGAAAAGTTTCGCGCCTCATCGCGGTAGCCGAAGAAGAAGAACAGCACCAGCACCGGCAGGAATGCCGCAAAAAAGTAGATACGGTATCGACGTGGCGTTGCGCGCCACGCCGAGCCGAAGAACAACGCAAGCGGCACGAGCATCAACGGATTTTCGAGACTCGGTGTAAAGATGCCTTTTCCGATCAGGTTGTAGAACGACAGGTAGGACATCGGATTGAGCCAGAATTTCAGGTTGTCCCACACGTGAAATTCGACGAAGCCGCCCGCATTTGCCTCATAGCCACTCATGATGAAATGGCGCGTGCCCGCGCAGATCACAAGCTGCAGCACCAACCAACCGACTCGTTTCAATACCGGAACGTCGCGCTCGTGCAGGGAAAATAGCGCGAGCGGAACAAGAAAGAACGTTTCTTTGTTCAGGGAGAAGATGGAAATCATCAACGTGCATGCCGCCATTCGTTTCTTCAGCAGGAAGTAGCACGCACCGAGCACACCAAGCAGTTCGAAGAAGTCATAGTAGTAACCTCCCTGCTGAAACGTGAGTGGATAGACGAAACTGAACGCGGCCAGAAAGCCGACGGAATGTCCGAAGCTCAGTCCATGCAATCGGGCTAGCTTGTAGACGAGCAACAGCGCGAACAGCGTCGACAACACGATCGCGATGTACGTCAGGTGATAGACGAGCGCCACGGTCGGTGTCCAATATTCCTCCGGCACACTTGTGAAATAGGCGTTGTGCAGCGAATCATGTCGCTTGATCGATTTGAAAAGCTTTTCTTGCTTTTCCTGCCCAAGCCACTCGGCCACCCAATTTGCGGCTCGCGGGAACGACGAGCGGTAGACATACGGCTTCGGCGCCTCGCCGTTCATCATGCCGACGAGGCTGTAGCTGGTTGCGAAGTCGCCCTTCTGGTCATCGCGGAAACCCCACTTCAGCAACATGCTGTTGGTGATGTTTCCCGCGCACACGAACAGCAGCACGTAGACGATGGCGAAGCGGCAGAACGCCAGCACGCGGTTTCGATTTTTTTCTGTCATAGGAATTGCGCCGCTCACGGCGCGGGCAAGAAGTGAGCAGCCAGTACAATTGCTACCATGACGCAAAGCATGCCCAAGCTACCGCGATTTTCGAGAATATGAACTACCGGATCGTCGTGCATCGCGCCACGCACTGTGGCGATCCATAGACGACCGAACAGGTAGATCAACCCGATCTGCACGAACCAGAGAAGATGTGGAATCGTGTAGCGAGCTACCGTTTCCGGAGCGTTGATGAACAGGCCAAACACGACCACCGCAGCAAGGGAAGCACCGATGCCAAACGGCCAAAGGACTTCCAGGTCGCTCACCCGATAGTCCCGGCCTGACGTCTCCTTTTTGTCACTCTGGCGCAAGAACACCAACTCGGAGCAACGTTTCACGAGCGCGAGGCTGAGAAAAGCAAATACGGAGAACGCGAGAAGCCAGCGGCTCACCAGAATTTCCGCAGCAACCGCCCCTGCGACGATTCGGTACGTGTACAGCAATGACAGAACGACCACATCGAGTAGCACAACTGACTTCAAACGCCAACTGTACGCGGTCGTCAAGAGCAGATAGAGCGTGAACATGCCAGTAAATTCGGCAGACACCGCCAAGGCCAATGCAAACGCCAATGTCAGCAGTACCGCTGCGCACGCCATGCCTTGACTGATCGACAATACCCCGCTCGCAAACGGACGATCGCGCTTTCTTGGATGTCTGCGATCACTGTCTAGATCCCAAAGATCGTTGCCGATGTAGGTTGCCGACGCGCCAAGCGACATTGACAAGAACGCCAGTGCGAGCACGCTGACTTTGTCGACATCAAGGAATGCAAAGGCCGTCAGCAGTGGGACGAACAACAGCAAATTCTTTAGCCACTGGTGAACACGCAGAGCCTTGCACCATGTGGAGAACGTTGCAGGTACATTCGCGAACTCCTGTTCGATGGGAACATGGCCCCGGACATGTGCGGCGACATCAGGTGAAACGCCAGCAAGGACGGCACCTCGCGCACCAGCCCAAACCGGCAAGTCGGCTTTGCTATCACCCGCATACACGAAGTCGTTGCCGATCTGTTGGCGAATGCAGGCCAGTTTGGCCTCTCCCTTGAGATTCGTGTCGTCAACGGAAGCGATGACATGATCGAACAGGCCGAGATGCGTGCTCACACGCTCAGCGATCGAACGATGTGCAGCAGTTGCGAGCACGATTTTTCGCCCGCTCGCACGTTCACAGGCGAGATAGTCGATAAGCGATTCGCGGTAGGGAAGCATTTCCGCTCGAAAATCGGCATGCTCTGCGACCTTAGCCTTAAACGTAGCGCGACCGGCCGCGAGCCAGAAAGGTAAGCGCAGTAGGTTCGTAGGTTGTCGCTTGACGACACGTATCACCGATTCCATCAAGGTATCCGAAACCGTCAACGTGCCATCCAGATCAACGACGAGCGGAAGTTTTTTGGTCTCTCGCATTTCTTATGGTTTGACCTTCATAGACCGCACAGTTGAACTCATCTCCTTGATTTGATCAGTCATTCCTTGAACCCGTATTCAGGTGGAATTTTCCAATCATCACTTGGAAATTTTGGCCAACCGAATCGAGGATCACCATAAGCCTTTTTGACATCATGCATCAAACCGTCAAAAAAATTCGACAAATCTTGAAGTGCGATTCCGGCATGGATTAATCCCGCTTTTGCCGTCAACCTATCCTCGCTTCTCATAGCCAAATCATAAAGATTTATCGCAGCCTCGATCGATTTAATTCTCTTATCAAACGATTCATCCAGATTTCTTTTCCAGTCAATATGCCATTCGTTGTCGTCCATTTCTACATTGTAGGAATTCAAATCGGCATCCGTCAAACCGTGCGACAGCGCCAAATCTCGCAATAAGACTTTTATTCGATTCAGCTCCATATCCCTCTCACTTAACGTTAATCCTGCGCCCCTGCCCTGCGTCCGTTTTGGACTGGTTCACGGTACCGTCCATGTTCACAACGGCCCTGAACTTTCCTCGACTATCAAACACTTCGAGGTGATCCTTGTGCAATCCGTCGAGATAGAAGTAGTCGCCCTTGCTGATGGCGCCTACGTCACTGGTTGCCTTGTAAACGCTCTGACCGTCGATCGGTGTCAATCTCGTCTTTTGCGACGCATCGTCCAAATCAGACCCAAACCCCGGTGTCCCCAAAAACGCGCCCATGTTACCGACGCCACCCTGATTCGGCTTGTAACCCGCCATCGTGAGCGGATCATTCATCATCTGCTGAAGCCAGTCAGGCGTGAGTGCCGTGATAATGGCCTCAACCGTTCTTTGTGCACCAAGCGGACTGATCAGCGGTCCCGCTTTCGCACTCGAATCAAGGTCGGTCGAATTGTCGATAATGGCATTGTCACCCTTGTCCCGACTTTGTCCCGTAAAACCCGGCAGCTTGAATCCTGACAGCCAAGTGGGCGGCGGCGCCATCTGTGGCAGCGCTACCTGGTTATTCTCGACTTCGATCTTAGCTGCACCTGCTGCCGTCGCGATATCCTGACCCGATATCGCGGCGACGCCAGCAACCAAGCTCGACACGAGATTGTCGCGGGCTTCTCGCTCCTCTGCAGACATATTTGTCGTTGGAGCCATCAAGCTCCCGATCACGGAGCTTGCGGCGGCTCCCATTGCGCCAACGCCACACGCTTGACCGCTCGCCGCTGCGCCAGCACACCCCACGATCGCATGAAGTGCTGCGCGCGCCTCTTCATTGCCGAGGCTGTCGGCGATTTGCTTGATCTGATTCGCACCAAGCTGTTGCACGTATGCGATCGTCGCATTTTGCGCGAGTTGGCCCATGCCGCCCGTTACGTTGCTACCGGCCGCGACCGTGAGCGCGGTCAGCACCTGACGATACGTGCCGCTCGGCCCCCACTCGGCTGTTAACTGATCGGCGCGTTGTTGGGCCGCTGCTCGTTGTTCCGGCGTGAGATTCGGATCGTTTGCAGCCGCTTTTGCTGCATCCGCTTCCTTCGCGCGGTTGGTCACGAAAGTGCCAGCCTGATTCACAAACTGACTCGTGATGTCGAAACCGGCCCGAATCTTGTCCTTATCGAAAATCGGTGCGAGCGCGCCACCAGTGTTGGACGTATCGCGGTTGATGCTCGCGACGGCTTCGGCTGCAGTTTGGCCCGTCAACTGCTGCTGCTTCGCACTGTCAGTAATCGTCAGTGCGCCGCCGCTCATACCGCTGCGGGTTGCCGAACTAGCATCGCCGGACGCACTCATCGCGATCGGCGGTGCAACCTGCAAACCCGGTGCACTACCGCCGTTGGTCTTCGGCAGCGTCGTACCCGGAACCGGGTTTACGTTGTCAGCGGTGCCTTTCTGATTTTTCCCTGTACCGCCGCCATAGCTGCCCGAAATGCCCATCGAAGAAGCATCGTACGAAGCGTGATTCTGGATATCGCTCGACGTGAGCGTACCGGTTGTGAGGCTGTTCGCCCCGTCCCGAACAGCTTTATCGCTACTAGCGATGACTCCACCCTTCAGATCGGTATTGCCGCTCACGTTGATATCAAATCCGCCGTCGCCAGCTTTGATACCAGACTGTTCGCCGACCGCCGCGTAATCGCTGTTCATCTTCTGCTGGCTGATATTCCCGGCCACGCTCGATGCGCCGTAACAGATCGGCGGCACGCAAACGCTGACAGACACACCGCCGCTCGCCTGCTTCGAATCGTAATGGCTCGTGTCTTGCAGGCTCTTGATATTCAGATCACCACCAACGTCAGCGATTACCTGTTTACCGCTCGCGACAGCGCCGGTCAGGTTCGTATCGCCGCCTGATTCCAATGTGAGTTTGTTGCCCGCTGCAACGTTTGTGTTGGTCCAAGTCGTATCGCTGCCGTCGCCATGCCCTTTCGTACCTGAGACGCCAACCTGAAACGAAATGCCGTTCGATTTACCGACACCGAACGTCACGCCGATACTGGCGCTCGATCCGCTGTTCTTGCTCTGTTGGCTGTCCGTACTTTGCGCAGCTTGCAGATTGATATCGCCCTGCGCGTTCAACGTCGCATTGTGACCTGCGCTGAGAGTGCTGCCGGTCACATTGATATCGCTATCGGCCCCTGCACCGGCTGCAGCGATGTTCAGATTATGGCCAGCTGATACCGTGCTGCCGACTGCCGTATTGGACGAGGCCGATGAACTGCTATTGCTGTGGCTTGTGCCAAGCGACACATTAATGCCGACACCTCCCACACTCGTCGGATCACTCACGACTGCATCGAAAGCATTCTTCGCCGCAAGTCCGGTCGTTGCAGCAGCGAGCGCATTGAGCCGCGCATCGCCCTTGGTCTGCTTAACGTCCTTGCGCATTTGGTTTGCCGTCTGCACTGCCGCGATAACGGGATTGCTTATGCCCGCAGAAATTGCCGTTTGACTGAACGACTGCTGCTCGTTCTGTGTAGCGGTGTTTCGCGCCTCATCAATCGTTACTTTCGTGGCTCCGAGATTAATGTCGTTTCCGGCGTGTATGGTGCTGCCGGTGACATGCAGATCCTTGCCCGCACTGATGTTCAGGTTGCCATTCAGCGAACCGATCATGCTGCCGTTGTTCGTGACCTGTGTTGCCTGCTGCGCATCCGTGGTTTTGCGCACGCCGATCGTATAACCCTGCAATCCGCCGTCAAGCTGATTCAATGGATTCAGGCCCGACAGGAAACCATATTCACGCTTCGAATAATAGCTTTCGGAGGTTTGCGTATCCTGCGACGTGGTGATATTCACATTGCCTGCAGCAGCAAGCCTCACGTCGCTTGTACCAACGACATTACTTCCTTGTACTGTCAAATCCTTGCCCGAACGGATCGAAACAGTATCGCCCGACACGGTGCTCGCGACGCCGACATTCGCGTGCGTGTTCTGCATCGTGTCCGTGGTGGAACCGGAAACGAAGCTGCCGCGTTTGGCTTGCGTCTGAACGAAACTATCGTGCTCTTCGCGACCTTCGTTAACGATGGCATTGCCTGTCGCCGCGATGCTGGCCGCGCCCGTGCCGTTATCCTTTCCGTTCGTGACACCTGCCGTCAACGACGAGCCGGTCAACGTCACATTGCCCTTGTTCGCGTCGGTGCTCACTGCTGCGAGTGTGGCATTCCCTCCGGACGAGAAAGTCGTGCCGATCGCACGCTCATCGTAAGTGCGATCGACTTCCTTACGCGTCTTGTCGTCGGTCGCGACGTTGTTGTAGCGTGCGGTGTCGGTCACGGTCGTTGCCGCGAGATTGCCGCCAGCAATAACGCTCAGGTCATTTCCGGCCGTTACGTCTGCGCCCTTGAATGTCGCATCGTTGCCGCTTTGAATCCCAAGATTGCCATTCGCGGAAATTGCACTCGTCTCGTTGGTCGTGCTGTTTTCTTCCCAATGGTGATTCGCATTCTTCGTCACGGATTGCGAAGTGTTCGCCTGAACCGTATCGACGTTGATATTGCGTGCCGCTGTTACGAGTGCGTCACCGCCCGCCGACAGATTCGCGCCATGCATCGTCAGGTCGCGACCGGCACTGACGATCATGTCGCCGGTTGAAGCGATAGTGCCCTGCTGCCCCAAAAGGCCCGTATTGACCTTACTATCGCCAGAAGCAGCAGAGACGCCATTCGTGTCCACCAGCGTGGTATTAACGATATCGCGGCCAGCAATGACGGCGATGCGATTACCGGTAATCATCCCCGACGAATTCACAACGTCATTGCTGGCCGATACGACTGTCGTGCCGTTCGTGCTGCTGCTCGAAATCGTGCCGCCGCGATTCAGGATATCGGTCGCGGTGAGAACCGTCTTCGTGCCGCCCTTGATGACGCCCGTGTTGGTCGTGCTGCCCGTCGTGTGAATCTCAACGTCGTCCGCTGCGATTAGGGCACCGGTCGATTGCAGATCGTTCGCATGCGTTTGCGCCATGTAGACGACCGGAGCCAACACGTGCGTCGTGCTGCCGTCGGGCAGCGTCACGGTCTGATCAACGAGCCAAACGATATCGCTCGTCAGCGCGTCCATTTGCGCAGCGGTCAGCGCCATGCCGGGCACCAAACCGAATGACTTCGCGTAGTTCGCACCGTTCGTCATCAGCGCGCGATACTCGTCTTCGGCACTCGCATAGCCCGGCAGGAAAGTGCGGCCCGTCAATTGCGTAATCTAGTTGCGCACCATCTGCTGTTCATACATGCCATCGCCCAATCGCTTCTCGATGCTCGCCGGGTTCAGGTTCAACTGGCCGAGCATGTAGTCGCTCGAAATGAAATTCGTATAGCTCGTCAACCGCGGATCGGTGACGACCAAATAGGGCTGGCCCGGTGCCGAGTGGATCGAGTACATGCCGCTCGTCGGCAACGTGATCGACAGTGCACCGGTTGCGCTCGCGACCGATTGCAGTGCAGGAACAGTCGTCGATCCGCTAGCCGCGCCGACCTTGTTCAACGCGCTACCGGACACGCCCTGATTGGCCGAATTGTTGCCGAGCGTGCCACCCGTCGCGCCAGTCGATGAATTCTGCGCGGCGACGTTCTGGTTATTGACGCTCTGGCCGGTGATCGACACCGACTGATTCGCAATGATCGTGCCACCCGTGCCGCCAATCGCGACTGGCGTATGGACAACGGTCGGCTCTACGATCGTGCCGCGATCCTGTGTGGTGTCTTCGTTCCATGCGTACATCGACACGATGTTGTCGGTCTGGTATTGATACAGCGTCCGACCGACGTTGTTCACAACCGTGCCGCCGTAACTGCCGCTACCGACAGAACCGTTCTGCTGCGTGCTGCCGATTTGAATCGACTTGCCGGCGGTGATCGCGCTGTAGTCGTTGTTGATCGTGCCGACGTTCGCCATCGTGATACTTCCACCCGCGACTAGCTGCGCCTGTGGCGTCTGGCTCGTCACCTTGTCCTGCTGAATCGTGGACGTAGTATCGCGCCAGATTTCGACACGCTGGTAGCCGTTGTGACCGTCGCTGCGAGTCGTGTATTCCGTATCCGGTACGTAGTTGACGTGCGGGTCGTATGCGTCCCAATAGTTGACCGTCACCGACCCGTCTGCGTTGGTCGTCAGCGTGTTGTAGTAAATCGTCTGCTGCTTGCCGTTGACGTTCACGACCAGCACCTTGTCGGTCGCGTTCGGCCCGGACGATTCCGATACGATTTGCGAAGGGCTATAGCTCGAAGTAAGCGGCGTCTTATAGCCGTTCACCCACATCGCCTGAGAGCAACCGCCGTTCGGGTCCGCATTCATCGTCGCGCACACGATGTATTTCTGGCGCTTGGTTTGGTGCGCGGTGGTCGTCTCGGTCGTTTCGGTCGTGACAGTCGGCGCGGGGCGCGAATTGGTGAACGTGCCGGCCGCAAGTTCGACATTCCCCTGTGCTTCGATCGTGGATTGATCGTTCAGTACACTCTGCGTGCGGTTCGCAAGCAAGCCGTTTGCGTCGCGCTGACCGTTCGCCGCGATATTGATATCGCCGACGCTAAACAGGTTCGCGCCGCCCGTATTCGACAACTGACTCGTTGCGTACAGGTTCAATTGGTTAGCTGCGGCGAAGACAGCAGCGGCCCCGGTGTTCGTAATCGTGTTGGCGTTCGAAGTGACGTTGGCACCGATCACGGTGCCCGTGTTGTTCAACGTCGCGCTGTTGGTCACGACGGTATCGCCTTCGATCCGGCCTGCGTTGTCGATCGTGCCGCCATTTGCGTTGACCGTCGTCGTCGCGGAATTCAAATCCGCGCCGCTCTGGTTGTCGACGTTCGCCGCGTTCACCGTGAGCGCGCCATTGGCATCCAGCACGCCTTGGTTCGTCAGCTTGCCCGACGTGGTGAAATTCACGTTGCCGTTCGCATGCAGTCTGTTCGTGGCCGTCTGCGTGTAATCGCTCCCGAGCGTGATCGAGCCGTTGCGACCGGCGATAATCGAACCGTCGCCGGACAGCGTGCCGGTGCTCAGCGTCAGGTCCTGATCGCTACCGATCGCGCCATTCTGGTTCGCAAGGGTGCCCGTCTGAATCGATACGCTGCCGCCGCTGCCTGCGTCATTACCAATTTTGCCCGAAGTATTGTCGATCGATGCGGTGTTCAACGACAGCGCGCCGTTTGCACGAACGGAGCCGCCCTGATTCGAAAGGGCTGCATTCGCACCGTTCAACGTCAGATTATTTGCCGCCGACAGCACGCCACCGGCGTTGTTTACGTTGTTACTTACTTTAAGCGTCAGGTCATGCCCCGAAAGCGTCTGACCGCCTTGCGCATTCGTGAGCGTTTGCGCGGTCAGCGTGACATCGCCGTTTCCGCCAATCGTACCCGCACCCGCCTTACCTGACGCGTCGGTGTTCGTGATCGACGCGCCGCCATCGATCGTCGTTGCACCGCTGCCGATATTCGCGATACGTCCGTCGCTGTTGTCAACGCTGGAACCCGAGACGGCGAGCGTGGATGTTGCGCCGTTCGCTTCAATTTGGCCGGAGCTATTAATCACGGCACCTTGCGCGCGCAGCGACAGATTCCCGTTCGCCTGAACAAGACCAGCGGCATTCGCAATTTGACCGTTCGACTGCACGGACAGCGATTGCGCCGCCAACAGCGATCCATTCGAATTATCGACGCTGCCTGCCGACACCGAGACGTCCCCGTTGCCGCCAATGGTGCCGCCCGCTGTATTCGTCAGCGCGTTTGTCGTCGTGACGGACAACGTGCTCGCGCCCACGTTTTTAAGTGAGCCTCCATCATTCGCGAGACTATCGGCCGCTACAGAAACGCCATTGTTCGCTTCGAGCGTGCCCGCACGGTTATCGACAGCGCCTTGAGCCTTCAGCGTAATGCTGTCCGCACCGACGTAGCCGCCCGCAGGGTTATCGAGCGACTGCACGTCGAGCGCCGCCTGTCGCTGCGCGGCCAGCGTCCCGGCGCTGTTCGAAACAGCAGCCGCCTTCAGGCTCAACGCGCCATTTGTCGCGATCGTACCGCCCTGATTCGACATCGCACCGGTCGCGATCGACAACGTACCGCTGCCTGCGTGAGTAATTTTTCCGTGGTCGTTGATCAGCGTCGCGGGCGTCAGGTTCAGGTCCGTGCTGTTGGTCTGAATAACGCCGCTGCTCGAATTATCGAGCGTGTTCGAGACGGCAATATTCATTGCGCCGGTCCCGGTTTGTGTAATCGAGCCGCCGTGGTTCGACAAATTCGTCGCCCCGAGCGACAACTGTGCTGCCTGCACCGAACCCGCATCATTTCTCAGCGACGCGGCATTCACCGTCGCGGATTGTCCGGCCGCGATGCTACCCGACCCATTCGTCAACTGCGCACCGGCATTGATCGTCGCATTTCGACCGGCGGACATCGCACCGCTGCCGTTATCGACAGACTGCGCACCGACTTGCAGGTCCGTCTGCGCGGTAATCGCACCGTGGTTAGCAACGGTTCCGGCTTGCACATTGACGCTGCCATTTCCACCGATCACACCGCCCTGCGCACCCGCTGCGGTCGCTCCTGCGGCATTGACCAATTGCCCGGTCGTCGCGATCGACAAACCGTCACCGTTCAACGATGTAACGCGACCGGCCGAATTTTCCAACGAGTTTCCCGAAATATTCATTCCGGCCGCGCTCTGGATCGTGCCTTGGTTGTTCGCGATCGCACCGCCGCGCACCTGCATCGCATTTTCGGAAACCAGCGTGCCACCCTGATTCGCGATTGCGCCGTTCGACTGCACGTTCAGCGGACCTTGCGCCGATACCTTGCCGCCTTGATTCGAAATGCTGCCTGCGGTCAACGTTGCGTTGCCTTGGCTCGACAGCGTGCCGTGATCGTTGATCAACGCACCCGCTGCGTTCGCATTGAGAGCGCCCTGCGCACTCGTCGTCGCATTAGAAAGGTTCACGTCCCCGGCGTTCGCGTTCAGCGACAGATTGCCGTTCGCAGCCGTCTGGCTACCTGCGAGATTGATTGCGCCACCAGAAATCGACGCGTTACCACCTGCAACGTTCTGACCGGTTGCCGTCAGTTGGCCGCTGCTCGAAAGATTCAGGTCACCGCTTTTCCCGACAGAACCGTCGTTATTCACACCTGCGCCGAGCGTCCCGGTGGAATTGATGCTGCCTGCGGTGACCGTGGTATTTTGCTGCGCGGCCAGCGTGCCGCTGTTCGACAACGTACCAACTGCTGAAACGTTTGCGCTCTGTTGCGTATACGTCGTGCCGGTGTTTTGAATGCTGTTCGCGGTTGCGGCAAGATTCCCGCTCGCAGTCGTCTTGCCTGCGAGTACAAGCTGGCCGTTCGATTGCAGCGTCAGGTCGCCTGCTTGCGCTGCAATTGTTCCAGCATTCGAAACACCTACCCCGAACTCGTTGCTTACGAGAAAGACGCGATTGGCGTACATGCCGCCTAATTGGGCTACGTCGATCGCAATGGCAGGCGCGGTACCGTCACCGGCAATCGGCGTTGCCGCAAGTGTGTCGTGATTAACCTGGTTCGCCCCGGCGATTACGTTCAGATTCTTGGCATAAATGGCTGCGTTCGCCTGTACGGCGCGGGCAATCAGATCGACTTGATCGACGTTCGATGTATTCAGACCTCCTCCGCTCACTGCAATCAGGCCGCGCGATACATTAAATCCATAAAGTGATCCGTCAGCACCGTAATACGGCGTACCAGTCGTCAGTGTCGCGCGTGATGTATTGATAAACCCACCACCATCAACCAGAATACCAGCGCTATTTGACAGTATTACTTCGGCGCGATTTCCTCCTACCTCAACATAACCACGAAGCTGAGAAGGCGCATTGCTGTTGACTTGGTTGACGATAATTCGCGCGGACTGGTTAGGGCCGAAGTTCGGGTTGCCGTTAATGTAGCCAGCTTGCTGCGTGTTCACCAACGTGGGCGAATTATTGAGAATTGCACCGTTTTTCTGTACATCGAACTGATTGTACGTATTCACGGACACGCCAGCGCCAGACGGTGCGGCAATATTCACTTGCGGCAGACCGTTCTGCGTCTGGATCACGTGCGTTGGCGTACCCGGCGTCGGTACGATCTGCGCCATGCTCGGCAGCGGCACACCGAACAGCAGCGCGGCGGCCATCGCGATCGGTTGCCAAACAATACGCCCTCCGTGCAAGCCCGATGGCGTGCTCACGCCCTGAGAATTCCCGGCTGCATGCGGCGAAGTACCGTTTTCCTGAACGACCATCATCGCGCCGCGCGCGCGATTGAATACAACCCGATAGCGTTTCTTGTTCATCCTTCGTTGACGCGCACTGCGCCCCTGCTTGCAATCCTGTTTGAATTCAACGTCGATAGGACCGGACACAATTTGCCGTCTGATCTTGAACGCGCTTGGAACGGATAGTCAGAACGACAATACCTCTCATGCATGTCGCGATTGCGAGCCAGCGCTCGCAACTCCCTCTCTTATCCACCGCGCGATCCTAGCAGAAGCGACAACCGCACACTGTCAGAAATGATCAATACATGACGCGCGAAACATCGATTTTCCTCTTCCCTAGCACCGGATATGTTAAAAAATCATCACCAATTAAATTTTTAAAACGCTTTAAAAATGTCAAATAAAGACAAGATGTGATTTTATTAAGATGGGCACCACGCAGTCTGAGGCGCGATGCTGACGGCGAATACAGCGAACAACAATGGTCAGACGCCAATGGTCTGACGAGCAGCGCTCAATTCGAGATAAGCGACAACAATTTCAAAATTCCGATTGTTGAGAATGTATAAATCCGGCCAAGAAAATACGAATCCTCGAGCTTCCGAACTGAAATGCTGGTCGCTGGACAAAAGAATTTTGCATGCCGTTGCGGCTACGCAACACCTGACGCGATCCGTCGCGCCGAAGCCGCCGCGACGCCCGCAATCGCCGGCAACTGTCTACTTGCGCGACTTACCGCGCGCACCACGTTGCATGCGCTCCGGTGAAGCCAACGGCGGGTGTCCGACGAGTAGGTACTTCGCCCAAAGTGAAAAAGCCCATACCGGCAATCTGCCAATATGGGCTTCGGAGTTCACAAAGCACGCCTTGCGTGCTCTGCTATGCGCTCGCTAAGAAAGCGTCACCGGAAAGTCGACTGTCCCAACGGGACAATCCGGGGCACATGACCGGTGCCTTGGGACACTTACTCCTGCCCCTGGCTCGCGAGGAACTCCTCGTAATTCCCGCCGAAGTCGAACAGCGTGCCGTCGGTACGCACTTCGATGATCCGGTTCGCCAGCCCGCTCACGAACTCGCGGTCGTGCGACACGAAGATCAGCGTGCCTTCGAACTGCTCGAGCGCGATCTGCAGCGACTCGATCGACTCCATGTCCATGTGGTTGGTCGGCTCGTCCATCAGCAGCACGTTGTGGCGGCCCAGCATCAGCTTGCCCCAGATCATGCGGCCCTTCTCGCCGCCCGACAGCACCTTCACCGACTTCTTGATGTCGTCCGCCGAGAACAGCAGGCGGCCGAGCGTACCGCGCACCATCGTTTCGTCGTCGCCGTCCTTGCGGTACTGATCGATCCAGTCCATCAGCGTGATGTCGTCCGGGAACTCCTCGTAGGTGTCCTGCGGCATGTAGCCGACGTTCGCGTTCTCGGCCCACTTCACGGTCCCGTGGTCGAGCGGCAGATTGCCGAGCAGCGCGCGCAGCAGCGTCGTCTTGCCCGCGCCGTTCTCGCCGATGATCGCGATGCGCTCGCCCGGCTGCACGGACAGATTGAAATTCTGGAAGATCGTGCGCTCGTACTTCTTCGTGATCTCCTCGGCCACCACCGCGACGTTGTGCAGCTTCTTGTCAAACTCGAAACGAATGAACGGGTTCTGACGCGACGACGGCTTGAATTCCTCGATCTTGATCTTGTCGATCTGCTTCGCGCGGCTGGTCGCCTGACGCGCCTTCGACTTGTTCGCCGAGAAGCGGCGCACGAAGTCCTGCAGCTCGGCCACGCGCTCCTTCGCGCGCGCGTTCGCCGCGGCCTGACGCTCGCGCGCCTGCGCCGATGCGAGCATGTAGTCGTCGTAGTTGCCCGGCCAGACCTTCAGCGTGCCGAAGTCCATGTCGGCCATGTGCGTGCACACCGAGTTCAGAAAGTGACGATCGTGCGAGATGATGATCATCGTCGAGTTGTACTCGTTGAGCGTGTGCTCGAGCCAACGGATCGAGTTGATGTCGAGGTTGTTGGTCGGTTCGTCGAGCAGCAGCACGTCCGGCTTCGAGAACAGCGCCTGCGCGAGCAGCACGCGCAGCTTCCAGCCCGGCGCGACGTCGGCCATCGTGCCGTTGTGGAACTTCTCCTCGATGCCGATGCCCAGCAGCAGCGCGCCCGCGCGCGCCTCGGCGTCGTAGCCGCCGTATTCGGCGAACTTGCCCTCGAGCTCCGCCGCGTGCATGTAGTCGTCGTCGGTCGCCTCGGGGTTCGCGTAGATCGCGTCGCGCTCGGTCATCGCGGCCCACATTTCGGTGTGGCCCATCATCACCACGTCGAGCACGCGCACGTCCTCGTACGCGAACTGGTCCTGGCGCAGCTTGCCCAGGCGCACGTTCGGCTCCAGCGCGACGTTGCCGCCGCTCGGCTCGAGGTCGCCGCCGAGGATCTTCATGAAGGTGGACTTACCGCAGCCGTTCGCGCCGATCAGACCATAGCGGTTGCCCTCGCCGAATTTGACCGAGATGTTCTCGAACAAGGGCTTCGGCCCGAATTGCATCGTGATGTTGGCAGTAGAAAGCACGGCAGGTCCCGTAAGAGAGAAATCGACGGAAAACCGTGTATTTTAGCAGGTGTCGGCGAAACTGCCGACCGCGCCGTTCCGGCCCCGCCAGCCGGCGCGCTGCGCCGCGCGCCCGGCCGGCCGTCGCGTCACTTGCCGGCCTTCTGCGCGTGCTTCTGCGCCGTCTTCGCGTTCATCTGCCCGAACAGCTCCGAGCACGGCACGTCGCGGTTGTTGCTCGGCGCGATCAGCGGAATCAGCGCCGCGAACGGGTTGATCAGCCCGAGCCCGACCATCGCGCCGGCCCGCAGCGCGAGCGCGCCGGCGTCGACGCCGACCTTCGGGTTCTTGAACGTGCCCTTCGCATACAGCGGCGAGCGCAGCGAGAACACCCGGAAGCCCTTCGTATGCGGATGGATCTTCAGGTCGATCGACTCGTCGCGCAGATTGATCGGGCCGTCGACGTTGATGAGCGCGTCGTCGGTGTCGAGTGCGAACACCTTCGGGTCGAGCATGCCGTCCTTCGCGACGAAATCGATCGCCGCGCAATTGATGTTGACGTCGCGATTGCCGAACAGCTTCTCGTAGACGACGTTCGCGACGTTCAGCCCCGCCGCCTCCATCAGCAGGCGGCTGATGCGGCCGTCGGTGACGAGCGCCTTCACTTCGCCGGTCGACGTCGCGGCGAGCGCGGCCGGCGAATTGCCGGTCGCCGACAGCGACGCGTCGCCGTTGATCTCGCCGAGCGCGGTCTGCATCACTTTCTGCGTCGGGAACAGCTGCTTGAGCTTCAGGTGCCGCGCGGCCAGCGTGAAGCGGCCCTTGAGCGGCGTGCGGCTGCCGTCCAGCCGCGCATCGGTCGCGAGCGTGCCGCCTGCGACGCCGAACTGCAACGGCTCGAGCGACAGCACGCCGTCCTGCAGCAGGATGTGCGTGTACAGATCGGTGATCGGCAACTGCGGGCTCTTGATCAGCTTGCGGCCGGTGAACTTCACATCGGCGTCGATCGCGCTCCAGCGCTCGGTGCGGAAGGTCGCGACCGGCAGCACACGGTCGGCCGGCTGGCGCGTCGTGTCGCCGCGCTTGGCCTTGCTCGCGGCGGTGTCGGCGCCGATGACCGGCGCGAGGTCGGAAAACTGCAGCAGGTTCGACACGAGCTCGCCGGACAATTTCGGCCGCGGCTCGCGCTGCGCCCACACGAGCGTGCCGCCGAGATCGCTGCCGCCGACGCGGCCGTTGAAGTTCTCGTAGCGGAACGTGCTCGCATGTTGCTTGAAGTTGCCGATCAGACGGCCTTCGGTCGCGTACGGCGGCGTGTCGGGCAGCGTGATGCCGGTGAGCTGATAGAGATGCGACATCGACGTGCCCTGCAGCCACAGGCGCAGATCGATCGCCGCGAGATGCATCGGGTCCGTCAGCGTGCCGACGATTGCGAGCCGCGTGTCGCCGGCCTTCACGTCGGCTTGCAGCGGAAACGGCTGCGTCGCGTTCTCGACCGCGAGCACGCCGCCGACCTTGCCGGTGCCGCTGACCGGCGCGTTCTTGTAGCGGCCATCGACCTTGAGCCCGAACGCATAGGTCGGACCGGACGACTGCGCGGACGCAGTGGCGCCCGAGGCAGCACGCGCACTAGACGCAGCGGACGCCTGCACGACCGCTGACGCAGACGAAGCCGAAGCCCCCGAAGCAGCCGCCGCTCCGCTCGCCCCCGACGCTGCATCGGCATTGGCCTTCGCGCTGAGCTGCGCGGCGCCGCGCTTGCCGACGCGCTGCGCGGACGCGGCGCGCGACGTCTGTTCCTGCTGCTTGAGCACGTCGCCGAGCGGTATCGGCTTGCCGAGCGTATCGACCGCGATCGTCAGATCGGCTTTCGTGATCGCGTCGCGATAGACGATCGTGCCTTTGGCGAACGCAAAGCTCTTGAGCCGCACCTGCCACTTCGACGGTTGCCCCGACTGCTTGAATTGGAAGGTCCACGTGTTGCGGCCGTCGGCGAGCCGCTCGAGGTCCACCGCGGGATTGACCACGTCGATCGACGGGATGACGATCTGATGCGCGAACAACGGCAGAATCGCGAGATCGAAATGCGCCGCGTCGAGCGTGACGAACTTCTGGCCTTGCGCCCAGTCGGGATTGCCGATCTCCAGCTGCGTCGCCGACAGGCTCGGCCACGGCACCCACGCACGCCAGCCGGTTTCGCCGATCGGGCGGCGCCAGCCGAGCTTCAGATCGCCGTTGATCGCGAACGGGCGGCCGAGCGCCGCGCTCACGTGTTCGTTGACCCACGGCTTCGCGCGGTTCCAGTCGAACGTGAAGATGAAGATGCCGGCCGCCGCGATGATCACCGCGACGATACCGACGATCCATGCAGCCGATTTGCCGATGGTGCGGGCAAGCGTCATGGCGGTTCCGTCGTTGTTCTGCAGAGTTGGCGCGCCATGTCGGGCCACTTGCGCGAGCGCACAGAGCACGACACCGGCGGCTTTTCAATCGGTATTATGGCGCACGCTCGCGCCACGCTTCGGCGCCATTAACGCTTTTTTTCATTTTCGACATGACCGCCCCGACCGCTCTCATCGACGCGCAGCAGATCACGCGCCGCGACGCGACCAACGGCAAGACGCTGCTGGCGCCGACCGACCTCAGCGTCGCCGCAGGATCGCGAATTGCTATCACGGGGCCTTCGGGCTCCGGCAAGAGCGTGCTGTTGCGCGCCCTCGCGCTGCTCGATCCGCTCGATGGCGGCCAGCTCCTCTGGCGCGGCGCGCGCATCAAGCGCGGCGCAATTCCGCGCTACCGGCGCAGCGTCGCTTATGTGCGTCAACGCGCGGCGCAGATGGACGGCACGGTCGATGCGCAGCTGCGCTATCCGTACGCGCTCGCGGTCTATCGCGACGCGGCGTACGACCGCGCGCGCGCCGAAGCGCTCGCCGCGCGCGCCGGCCGCGGCGCGGATTTTCTCGACAAGCGTGCGAGCGAGCTGTCGGGCGGCGAAGCGCAGATCGTCGCGCTGCTGCGCGTGCTGCAACTCGAGCCCGACGTGCTGCTGCTCGACGAGCCGACTTCGGCGCTCGACCCGGCGTCCGCGCGCGCGATCGAAGCGCTCGTCGCCGCGTGGTTCGATGCGGCGCCCGATGCGCGCGCATACCTGTGGATCTCGCACGATCCCGCGCAGGCCACGCGCATTGGCACGATCCAGCTCGTGATGCAGGCCGGCGTGCTGCACGCGGCCAACCCGACGGAGTGTGCGCAATGAGCCCGACGCTGCAGGACCTGAGCCTCGTCGACGTCGGCATCGCGGCCGGGCTCGTCGCGATCAACGGCGCGATCTCGGCGGCGCTGTCGCTCGGCCTGGGCCGCCGGCTCGCGCTCGCGGCCGTGCGCACCGTCGTGCAGTTGCTCGCCATCGGCTACGTGCTGGGCTGGGTGTTCGGTCATCCGCACTGGAGCGTCGTGTTGCCGCTCACCGCGCTGATGACGCTGATCGCCGGCTTTGCGGGCGCCGGGCGCGGCAAGCACGCCTACCGCGGCCAGCGCGTCGACAGCATCGCGTCGATCTGGTTCAGCAGCTGGATCGTCGCGGCGATCGGGTTGTTCGTCGTGATCCGCATCCATCCGTGGTACACGCCGCAATATGCGATCCCGATCCTCGGGATGATTCTCGGCAATACGCTGACCGGCGTGTCGCTCGGCGTCGAGCGGATGATGGAGGAGCTGACCGCCAGGCGCGATCGCGTCGAGACCGCGCTCGCGCTCGGCGCGACGCGCTGGGAAGCCGCGCAGGACGCCGCGCGCCAGGCCGTGCGCGCCGGCATGGTGCCGACGCTGAACCAGATGGCGGTGGTCGGCGTCGTGAGCCTGCCGGGGATGATGACCGGTCAGGTGCTCGCCGGGCAGTCGCCGCTGCAGGCCGTGCGCTACCAGATCGTCATCATGTTCCTGATCGCGGCCGCATCCGCGCTCGGCACCGTCGGCGCCGTGTTGCTGACGTATCGCCGGTTGTTCTCGCCCGACCATCGCTTCATTGCGTCGCGGCTCGAGGAACGCAAGTCGTGACGCGTGGCGCGGCAAGGCCGCCGCGCGCGCATGCATGATCGGGTTGGAATGACGTCTGGGAAGAAGAACCGCCGCGCCGCAGCTGCGTGACGGCCATATGACGTCATGCAGTGCGGCGGGCGAGCGGCCATCCGGCCGGCGCGCAACCGCGATGGTTGCGCACGCACCGGTCGGCGGCCGGCCTCAGTGCTTGATCGATACGGTGACCTTGGTGCCGTCGCTCATCGTGACGGACTTCGAGCCGCCGTTGGTCGGAATCGACACCCACTTGACCTGGCTCACCGACACGACGTCCGGGCACTGCAGCGACTTGCCGCCTGCGCTGACATTGCGCGTGCCCTTCGGCGCGGCCGCCTGGAAGCTCAGCTGAACGTTCGCGATGCCCTTCGCGTCGACCGACGGCGCGAGCCGCACCTGGGTCTGACGCACCATCGCGCCGTTGGCGTCGCGCGGCAGGTTGTCGGCGTTGGGGCAGCCGTTCGGCATCGCGATCGCGCCGCCCGGCGGCACCGACTTCCAGTTGAAGTCGTCGGTTTCGCCCGAACGGATCTTGCGGGTCTCCTGCGTGTTGCCGAAGGTCTTCGAGTCGACCTTGACCGTATATTCGAGCTGCCCCGTCCCGCCGCCCGTCAGGCTGCCCTTCACCGGCGGCGCCGCGAATACGCTCGCGCTGACGCACGCCACGGCGAACACGGCCGACCACGATGCGGCGGCCGACCAGCTGCGTTGGCTCATGCTGACCTCCTTGTCTTGCGGCGGCACGCATATGCCGCGCGGTTTTCGATGCATGATGCGCTGCCAGTCTACCGCCAAGCGGCACGCGATGCGGCGCGAACGCATCGGGTGTTACCCCGCTTGCGCTCGCGACGCCGCTTGCCTTACGCGCTTACGCGCGCGGCTCGCTCAGAAGCCGCTGAGCACCAGCTTGCCGATCGCGCGGCCGCCCTCGAGCATCCGGTGCGCATGCCGCAGGTTCGCGGCGTTGATCGTGCCGAGCTGTTCGCCGAGCGTCGTGCGCAGCGTGCCGCCGTCGACGAGCCGCGCGACCTCGCTGAGGATCTTGTGCTGCTCGATCATGTCCGGCGTCTCGAACATCGCGCGTGTGAACATGAACTCCCAGTGAAACGCGGCGCTCTTCGCCTTCAGCAGCTCGACCGGAATGGGCTTCGCGTTTTCGACGATCGTGCATATGCCGCCCTGCGGCCGGATGACTTCGGCCGCGGCCGGGAAATGACGGTCGGTGTCGTTGAAGATCAGCACGTAGTCGACGTTCGGACGGCCGATCTCGCGCAGTTGTGCCGGCAGGTCGCCGAAATGGTCGACCACGTCGTCCGCGCCGAGCGAGCGGACCCATTCCGCCGACGCCGGCCGCGACGCGGTCGCGATCACGTGCAGCCCGCCGAGCGTCTTCGCCAGTTGGATCGCGATCGAGCCGACCCCGCCCGCGCCGCCGATGATCAGCACCGACTTGCCGGCGTCCGCTCGCTGCGGCGACACGCGCAGCCGGTCGAACAGCGCCTCCCAGGCAGTCAGCGCGGTGAGCGGCAACGCGGCGGCCGCCGCGAAATCGAGCGACTCCGGCTTGCGCGCGGCGATCCGCTCGTCGACCGCATGGAATTCGCTGTTCGCGCCGGGGCGCGTGATGCTGCCCGCATAGAACACGGCGTCGCCGGGCCGGAACAGCGTGACGTCGGCGCCCACCGCGACGACGGTGCCGGCCGCATCCCAGCCGAGCACGCGCGGCGCTTCCTCGACCTGCGGTTTCGGCGCGCGCACCTTGGTGTCGACCGGGTTCACCGAAATCGCCTCGACCTTCACGAGGAGGTCGCGCGGACCGGGCACCGGTTGCGGCAATTCGACGTCGACGAGGGCCTGCGGATCGTCGATCGGCAGGTAACGGGTCAGTCCAACGGCTTTCATCTCGAACATCCTCCACGGAAATCAGGCGGGCCGCGGCGCAGCCCCATGACCACGATCGTAGACCCCGCTATCCTTCGAGAAAACCGCTATATTTCCTTAAACATTTTCAGGAATATCCGAACAATGTCATCCGATCCGGTCCCGGCGCCCGACAAGCCGCTCGATCTGCTCGACGTCGGCCTGTTCGTGCGTGCCGCGCTGCTCGCGAACGTGAGCGCCGCCGGGCGCGAATTCGGCGTGTCGGCGGCAGTGGCAAGCGCGCGCATCGCGCAGCTGGAGCGCCAGCTCGGCGCACGGCTGCTGCACCGCACGACCCGCCGCATCAGCCTCACGCAGGACGGCGAGGTGTTCATGGCCCGCGCCGACGCGCTGCTGTCGGCCGCCGACGCCGCGCGCGCCTGCGTCGGCCACGGGCGCAGCGAGCCGTATGGGCGGCTGAAGGTGTCGATGTCGTCGTCGTTCGGCCGTCAGCACGTGGCGCCGGTGATTCCGGCGTTCCTGCGCCGCTATCCGTCCGTGTCGCTCGACCTGCGGCTGTCCGACGAGATCGTCGACCTCGTCGACGACGGCTACGACGTCGCCATCCGGCTCGGCGCGCTGAAGGATTCGACGCTGGTCGCGCGCCGGCTCGCAGCGAACCGGCGCGTGCTGTGCTGCTCGCCCGCGTATCTGGCCGAGCGCGGCACGCCGCGCCATCCGGCCGAGCTCGCGCAGCACGAATGCGTGATCCTCGGCGATCAGCGCGACTGGTCGTTCGTCACGCCGCAAGGGCCGCTGACCGTGCGTGTCGGCGGGCGGCTGGTCGCGAGCAACGGCGAGGCGATCCGCGAAGCGCTCGTCGACGGCTTCGGCATCGCGATCAAGTCGACCTGGGACGTCGGCCCGCTGCTCGCGAGCGGCGCACTCGTCACCGTGCTGGACGACTACCCGTTCGCGGACGACGTCGCCGTCTGGGCCGTCTATCCGAGCCGCGCGCACGTGCCGCTAAAGACGCTCGCGTTCATCGGATTCATGGCCGAACACTTTGGCGACCCGCCGTACTGGGATCGCTCGGAACGGAGATAGTGGAATAGCGCCCCCAGCCGATCGCGGCCCGGGCGGATACCAACCGGATACAATGGCGCGTTCTCGACGCAGCAGCCCCGCACGCCGGCGGGGCCGCGGTCGCAGGCGGCCGCGCGGCGGCCGCGCACGCGTTTCATTCGCTTTCAATCATTCCGTCATGACCCACAACCTCGTCATCCAGAGTCTCGCGCCGCTGTCGGACGCCCATCACAAACCGCTGCTCGCGCTGTCGCGCGGCACCCGCATCGTGCAGACCGACGATCACGCGCTGCGCATCGAAAACGCGAATCCCGCGCAGCGGCTCGATATCGACGCGTACTGCGGCACGCACGCGCTCGACTTCGGCTTCGTCGATGCCGGGCGCACGCTCGGCGATTTCGGGCTCGTCGTGATGGACATGGATTCGACGCTGATCACGATCGAATGCATCGACGAGATCGCCGACTTCTGCGGGCTGAAAACGCAGGTCGCGGAGATCACCGAAGCGTCGATGCGCGGCGAGATCCGCGACTTCAACGAGAGCCTGACGCGCCGCGTCGCGCTGCTCGCCGGGCTCGACGCGCATGCGCTCGAGCGCGTGTACGAAGAACGGCTGCAACTGTCGCCGGGCGCCGAGACGATGCTCGCCGGCGTGAAGGCCGCGGGCCTGAAAACGTTGCTCGTGTCGGGCGGCTTCACGTTCTTCACCGAACGCCTGAAGGCGCGCCTCGGCCTCGACTACGCGCATGCGAACACGCTCGAGATCGTCGACGGCAAGCTGACCGGCAAGGTGCTCGGCGAGATCGTCAACGCCGACGTGAAGGCGCGCTTGCTGCGCGAGACCTGCGCGTCGCTCGGCCTCGAGCCCGGTCGCGCGATCGCGATGGGCGACGGGTCGAACGACCTCAAGATGATGTCCGAGGCCGGGCTGTCGGTTGCGTTCCATGCGAAGCCCGTGGTGCGCGAGGCGGCGACCGTCGCGTTCGATCACGTCGGGCTGGACGGGCTGCTGCGGCTGTTCTGAGCGGCACGCGGCAGAAACGAAAACGCCGGCGCGATACTCGATCGCGTCGGCGTTTCGTTTTCCGCGCCGGTTGCTGCGGCTGCGTCAGCTGCCGAGCGTTGTCTGCATCGCGCGCTCGATGTCCGCGCGCAGATCGCCTTCGTCCTCCAGGCCGACGTAGAACCGCACGAGCGTGCCGCGATGCGGCCAGTTCGTGCGCATCGACGCGACGTCGTAAGGCATCGCAAGACTGCACGCGCCGCCCCAGCTCCAGCCGATCGCGAACAGCTCGAGCGCTTCGACGAAACGATCGATCTGCGCGCTGTCGTAGCGTTCGTCGAACACCACCGAGAACAGCCCGCCGGCGCCGGTGAAGTCGCGCATGAACGACGCGTGCCCCGGGCAATCGGGCAGTTGCGGATGCAGGACGGTCGCGATCTCCGGGCGCGTCTTCAGCCATTGCGCGAGCGCGAGCGCGCTCTTACCGTGTGCGTCGAAGCGCACCTGCAGGCTCGGCAGGCTGCGCAGCACGAGCGAACAATCGTCGACCGACACGCCGATCCCGCAGCGCATCCGCGCGAGCTTCAGCTGCGCGTGCAGCTCGGCGTTCGCGGTGATCGTCGCGCCCATCAGCACGTCGCTGCCGCCCGATTGATACTTGGTCAGCGCCTGCACGGAAATGTCGACGCCATGCTCGAACGGCTTGAACGCGAGCCCGGCCGAATAGGTGTTGTCGATCGCGGTGACGATGCCGCGCGCGCGCGCCACCGACGTGATCGCGCTCACGTCGGGCACTTCCATCGTCACCGAGCCCGGCGCCTCGATCCAGATCAGCCGCGTATTCGGCTGGATCAGATCGGCGATCCCCGCGCCGACGAGCGGATCGTAGAAGCGCGCGCTGATGCCGAAGTCCTTCGCGAGCCAGTTGCCCAGATCGGCGTTCGGGCCGTAGACGTTGTGCGGGATCAGCACGTCGTCGCCCGCCTTGACGATGCCGAAATAGACGTTCGTGATCGACGCGAGGCCCGACGGCTGCAGCAGCGCGTGCGTGCCGCCTTCGATCTCGGCGAGCCGCTGCGCGAGCGCGAGCGAGGTCGGCGTCGCGTGCAGCCCGTAGCGCCACTGGTTGTCGTTGTGCCAGACGAGCGCGCGCATCGTCGCGAGATCGGGGAACACGACCGTCGACGCGCGCGCGACCGGCGGCACGAACGAACGGAAGCCGTCCGGAATGACATCGTCGGGTTGAACGATACGGGTCTGGAGGGCGCGCTTCGGATTGGATGCAGTCATGTCGGCAGGCCGGTAGGAGGCTCGGTTGCGAAAGATGTCGCTAGGGTAGTCAAATTCGCCGCGCTTGGCCCGATACAATGCGCGCCGCGCGCGCCGAGCCAGCGGGTGCTCAGTCGTCGGTACGCAGGTTGACGACGCCGCCGACGGTCTCGATTTCCTGCACGCGGCCGTCGCGCACCTGCAGCGCCGCGCGCGCGCCGGGCGCGGCGCGCAGCACGACCGGTTGCGGGTCCGATTCGTCGGCGTTCATCCGGTCGGCCTTCAGGTCGCCGGTCGCATCGAAGCGGCCGACCCATACTCCGGTGATGTTGGTGCCGTCGTTCGATTCCTCGACTTCGAGCGTGTCGCCGTCGCGATCGCCGGCGAGCAGGATCACCTCACCCGTATCGACGAACTGGTATTCGCCGTGCACGCCCTCCTCGTCCGTCTTCGGGCCGAGATGCGCGACGATCGGGCGGTCGCCGAGCATGCCTTCGTAGCGCGGCAGGCGCGCGAATTCGGGATTGGGCCGCAGCGGCCGCGCGGGCGCCCCTTCGTCCGTCTGCATGCCGGGCGCGACCGCCTGCGCGACGACCGCGCGCGGCAGCGCGAGGCTCGCCGCAAGCACGCCGGCCAGCGCCAGCATCCGTTGCCACTGCTTGTATTGCCGCACGTTGTGTTGCTCCCTTCTTCAAATTCGCTCGAAAATCGCGGCCGTATCCCGGCCATCGACGTCAGCCCCGCAGCAAGCGTTCGACCGCGTCGCGATGCGGAATCGGCGCGACCGCGCCGTAGCCGGTGGTCGACAGCGCCGCCGCTGCGTTCGCATAACGCGCGGCGGCGAACGGATCGTCGCCCGCGACGATCCGCGCGACGAACGCACCGCCGAAGCAATCGCCGGCGCCCGTCGCATCGACGGCCTCGACCGCGAAGCCCGGCACCACACGCCGTTCGCTCGGCGTCGCCACATACGCGCCTTCGCGGCCGAGCTTCAGCGCGACGATCTGCGGCCCGAGTTCGAGCATCGCGTCGACGATCGCGTCGCGATCGTTCGCGCCGGTGAGCGCGGCGACGTCGTCCCAGCTCGGCAGGCAGATGTCGGTGTGGCACAGCGCTTCGCGGATCACCGCGCGGGCGCGCGCCAGCGGCCACAGCTTCAGGCGCAGGTTCGTGTCGAAGCTGATCAGCGCGCCGTTGCTGCGCGCGTGGACGATCGCCGCGAACGCCGCATCGCATGCGGCCGTGCTGATCGCCACGCTGATGCCCGACAGGTGCACGGCCTTCGCGGCGGCCAGCGCATCGAGCGGCAGGTCGGCCGCCGTATAGCGGCTCGCCGCGGAGCCCGCGCGCAGGTAGTCGAACTGATGGCCGTCAGGCCCATGCGTGACGAAGTAGACGCCGGTGGGCGCGCTGCGGTCGACGCGCACGTAGCGCGTGTCGACGTGCTCGTCTGCCCACATCCCGGCCAGCAGGCGGCCGAACGGATCGTCGCCGATCGCCGACACGAAGCCGGTCGACGCGCCCTGGCGCGCCGCGGCGATGCAGAAGTTCGACGTGTCGCCGCCGAAACCCTGCAGGAATTCCGGACGGCCCGGCTGCGACTGATTGAATTCGATCATCGCTTCGCCGAGCGCGAGTATCTCCGGAACCGCGGCGCTCATCGCCTAGACCTCGCCCCACAGATCGTGGCCGTCCGCGCCGGTGATCTTCACCGACACGAAATCGCCGACCTTGTAGCGCTTCGATGCCTTCGCCGCCGGCTCGACGTAGACGACGCCGTCGATCTCCGGCGCATCCGCCGCCGTGCGGCCGATGCCGCCCTCGTTGCCGACTTCGTCGATCAGCACCTTCAGCGTCTTGCCGACCTTGCGCTGCATGCGCCGCGCCGACACTTCCTCGGCCACTTCCATGAAGCGCGCGCGGCGCTCCTCGCGCACGTCGTCCGGCAGCGCGCCGTCGAGCTCGTTGGCGGTTGCGCCCTCGACCGGCGAATACGCGAAGCAGCCGACGCGGTCGAGCTCCGCTTCACGGATGAAGTCGAGCAGCGTTTCGAACTGCGCTTCCGTCTCGCCGGGGAAGCCGGCGATGAACGTGCTGCGGATGGTCAGGTCCGGACAGATCTCGCGCCACTTCTGCACGCGCTCGAGCACCTTCTCGGCGTTGGCCGGGCGCTTCATGCGCTTGAGCACGTCCGGATGCGCATGCTGGAACGGCACGTCGAGATACGGCAGCACGTGGCCCTTGAACGGGCCTTCGGCCATCAGCGGAATCACTTCGTCGACGCTCGGATACGGATACACGTAGTGCAGGCGCACCCACGCGCCGTACTGGGCGGCGAGTTCGCCGAGCGCGGCGACGAGGTCGGTCATGCGCGTCTTGATCGGCTTGCCGTTCCAGAAGCCCGTGCGGTACTTCACGTCGACGCCGTATGCGCTCGTATCCTGCGAGATCACGAGCAATTCCTTCACGCCCGACTTGAACAGGTTCTCGGCTTCGAGCATCACTTCGGCGACCGGACGCGACACGAGATCGCCGCGCATCGACGGGATGATGCAGAACGTGCAGCGGTGGTTGCAGCCTTCCGAGATCTTCAGATACGCGTAATGGCGCGGCGTGAGCTTGATGCCGGCGGCCGGCACGAGATCGACGAACGGGTCGTGCGGCTTCGGCAGGTGCGAATGCACGGCCTGCATCACTTCGCCGACCGCGTGCGGGCCGGTGACGGCGAGCACCTTCGGATGGACTTCCTCGATCAGGTTGGAGCCGCTCGCGCTCGACTTCGCGCCGAGGCAGCCGGTGACGATCACCTTGCCGTTCTCGGTCAGCGCCTCGCCGATCGCGTCGAGGCTTTCCTGCACGGCTTCGTCGATGAAACCGCAGGTGTTGACGACGACGAGATCGGCGCCGTCGTAGGTGCCGGAGATTTCATAACCTTCGGCGCGCAGCTGCGTGATGATTTGCTCGGAGTCGACGAGGGCTTTCGGACAACCGAGCGACACGAAGCCTACTTTGGGGGACTGGGACATCTGGAATGTGGGGGCGTGGCGGCAAAAGCGAGAGTTTACAGCGATTTAGAGGTGAGCGAGACAAAACCGGCGGCAGCGCACCGCCCGCAGTGGCCCCAAAATGCGTGCCCCGCAAATGCGACACGCCGCCGAGGCTCGCGTTCCCGCCCACACCGAAGCGCTCCGCCGCCCCGCCCTCATGCGAAAATCGCAGCGTCCGCTTTTTTACTTTCCCAACGGAATCCGCATGACCACGCACATCACGATCGAATTCACCGAGCACGCCGCCGAAACCATCGGTGAACAGACCAGCACGAGCTTTTCGTACGATCAGGGCGCACAGGTGCCGCAACCCGGCGACTTCGTCGAGCTGGAGAATTCGCGGCAGACGTTTCTCGTGATCGGCCGCGTGTTTTCGCTGAAGGCGAACTACAGCGCGGTGAAACTCGTGCTCGATCTGCCGCCGTCGGACGACGATCAGGACCTCGATATCGCCCTGTGAGCAAAACCGGCACGGCGTGCCGGCCTTGCGCCGACCCGCCGCTGCACGCTGAACGTTGCACGCCGCCGCGCAGGCGACGGCCTTACTTCTTTTCCGGCTCCGGCGCGCCCGGCTGCTTGAACGGGAACGTGCTGAACATCGACTTCGCCTGGTTCTGCATCTGCTCCTGCATCTGCACGAACATGTTCTTCGACTGCTCGATGTAGCTCGTCATCATCCCCTGCATCATCGGCGCCTGCATGTTCATGAACTGCGACCAGACCTCCGGATTCATCGCGTTGCCTTCGTAGAGGTTCTTCGATTGATCCGCGAGCTTGTGCTGGATGTCGATGAAGGCCTGGATGTTCTTTTCCAGGTAGGTGCCCATCATTCCCTGCATCGCGTGACCGTAGAAACGGATGATCTGCGACAGCATCGACGACGAGAACATCGGCACGCCGCCGCTCTCCTCTTCGAGGATGATCTGCAGCAGGATGCTGCGCGTCAGGTCTTCGTTGGATTTCGCATCGACGACCTTGAAGTCCTCCTGTTCCAGCACGAGCTGCTTGACGTCGGTCAGCGTGATGTACGTGCTCGTCTCGGTATCGTAGAGCCGGCGGTTCGGGTACTTCTTGATGAGCCGCTCGGCCGTCTTCTTTGTAGTAGTCATGTAACGCCTTTGAGTGCAGCGTAGCGCAAGTGACGAATCCCCGCCGCCCGAAGCCGGGTGGCGGGGGCCTTCGGAAGGGCCCGGCTGCGCGGCCATCCGGCCCGCGCAGCCGGCCCGTTCAGCCCATGTGCAGGCCGCCGTTCAGCGAGAAGTCGGCGCCGGTCGCGAAACCGGAGTCGTTCGACGCGAGCCACGCGACGATCGAGCCGATTTCCTCCGGCGCGCCGAGACGGCGCACCGGAATCGTCGCGACGATCTTCTCCAGTACGTCCGGACGGATCGCCTTGACCATGTCGGTGCCAATGTAGCCGGGCGACACGGTATTGACCGTCACGCCCTTCGTTGCAACTTCCTGTGCGAGCGCCATCGTGAAGCCGTGAATGCCGGCCTTCGCGGTCGAATAGTTGGTCTGGCCGAATTGCCCCTTCTGGCCGTTCACCGACGAGATGTTGACGATGCGGCCCCAGCCGCGCTCGACCATCCCGTCGATCACCTGTTTCGTCACGTTGAACAGGCTCGTCAGATTGGTGTCGATCACGGCCGTCCAGTCTTCGTGCGTCATCTTGCGGAACACGACGTCGCGCGTGATGCCCGCGTTGTTGACCAGCACGTCGACCTCGCCGACTTCGGCCTTGACCTTGTCGAACGCTGCCTTGGTCGAGTCCCAGTCGCCGACGTTACCTTCAGACGCGATGAAATCGTAGCCGAGTGCCTTCTGTTCCTCGAGCCATTTCACCCGGCGCGGCGAGTTCGGGCCGCAACCCGCAACCACCTTGAAGCCGTCTTTCGACAGACGCTGGCAAATACTGGTGCCGATGCCGCCCATGCCGCCTGTTACGTACGCAATTCGCTGAGACATAAATCTCTCTCCATTTTTAGATTCGAGAGCTGCAGAAGGCCCCTCTGACTTTCACGTGACGCCGGCCGATTGCGGCTTCGGCCGGCGCCCGGATCGGTTCGGCCGATTACGGACGACCGCTTACGCGCGCTCCACCGCGAGCGCCACGCCCATCCCGCCGCCGATGCACAGCGACGCCAGCCCGCGCTTCGCATCGCGCTTGACCATCTCGTGCAGCAGCGTCACCAGAATCCGGCAGCCCGATGCGCCGATCGGGTGACCGATCGCGATCGCGCCGCCGTTCACGTTCACCTTCGACGTGTCCCAGCCCATCTGCTTGTGCACCGCCAGCGCCTGCGCCGCGAACGCCTCGTTAATCTCCATCAGGTCCAGATCGCCCGGCGTCCAACCCGCGCGCTCCAGGCAGCGCCGCGACGCCGGCACCGGGCCCATGCCCATCACGCTCGGATCCACGCCCGCGTTCGCGTACGCCTTGATGCGCGCCAGCGGCGTGAGCCCCAGCGACTGCGCCTTCCGCGCCGACATCACCAGCACCGCCGCCGCGCCGTCGTTCAGCCCCGACGCGTTCGCCGCCGTCACCGAGCCGTCCTTCGCGAACGCCGGCTTCAGCCCCGCCAACGATTCCGCCGTCACGCCGTGACGCACGAACTCGTCGGTCGCGAACTGCAGCGGCTCGCCCTTGCGCTGCGGAATCGACACCGGCACGATTTCGTCGGCGAAGCGGCCAGCCTTCTGCGCGGCTTCCGCCTTGTTCTGCGACAGCGCCGCGAACGCGTCCT